>JAJFIT010000032.1 GCA_021774775.1 Alphaproteobacteria bacterium
TCGACAAAAGACGATGTGCCGTCTCTGGAGACCTCGCGTCTGGCGCCTATCATTACCGGGCTGGAAAACAAAGCCAACAAGAAGTTCCTGCTGACCTGCGCGATTGTTGAATATCTGCGGCCAGCGATTACCCTGAGCGACAAGCTGGGGCGGGTTATCATTTTCCTCACTGCCAACAGGCCCGCATGGGTGATGGAAATACTCGACCAGCTAATTTCAGAATATCTGATGCACGAACAGGTCTTGTTCCAGTTGATGGGCGAAAAGGAAGACCGCGCCGCTTTCATGATTGAACTGGCCTATTTCCAGAGCGGCGAGCTGAATCTGATGGGTGAAGATGAAAATTCGCCGCGCTTTAGCGAAGAGGTTTTGCGCCTGAATGGGTTTTTGGCAGAAAACATGTTACCGCGCAGCTCGCATGTTTTGCTGGATCGGTTGAAAACCGAAATTGAAGCTCCCAAACCCATCGGTGGCGACAGCCTGATCGAACAGTTGAAAGGCCTTGCCGCCATTGGCTCAACACTGGAGAGTTTGCATGACGATATTCATGCCCTCGATCATGTGATGAAAGGCGTGCGCGACCGGGCAGGCAGGCTGATCAACAGCCAGTCAATCGCGGACATGCTTGCCAGCGAGCAAAACCCCATCGATCAGGTGATCTGCCTTCTGGACCTGGAAGCGGTCACCGTGGGCGACGGCAACAAGCGTGTTATCGCCAATTTCATCCTGCCTATTTTGTCGCGCCCGGAATACGAGTCGGTTTTTATGGGGCTCGACCAAAATCCCATGCGCCGGATGTCAGATTTGGTGATGCTCCAGAAGCGGATTCTCGATGCTGAACTGTCCGAGATGTACAAGCGGAAAATTGCCTCCCAGCTGGACAAATTCTGCCAAATCATTATGGGTAACACCCAGGTTTTGAAGAAGATTCATCAGCTGGAGATCAGCCTTCAGGACAAATCCCGCAAAATTCTCAAGATGCTGTCCGAGAATTATTTCACTGATGGCAGCTGCCGCGTCTCAGCCGAGCATCAGGTGCGCATCTATATGCGCCAGCCCGGGTTCACCGAAGGCCTGATCATGGGCATGAAACGAAAAGATGCGGAAGCCGAACTACTGGCCTTCAAGACCTTGCTGGATCAGGCGAATATCAAGCAACATGTGGAAACCGAACAAACGGATGACCCTGAAGCTGAACCAGACCACGAGCAAACTGAGCAGCCTGCCGGCGAACCAGGCGACCTGAAGGTATTAACCAAAAGCAAGTAAGCATGCCTCCACGACTGACCGGCGGGGGGCGCAAAGCCGCGCAAGAGGCCCGTAAAAGGCGCCAATATCCCTCATTTCATATAACCAAAACCTGCTAAAAATCAGAGATGATGCCGTTTTTTTCCCAGTCACCATAGCGGGTTGGCTCAGGACCTTTGCGTCCGCCAATTTCAACAGCTTTGGGCTTCTGTTCGGCGCTGGCCTTTATGTCCGGCAACACCGAGGTATCAATTTTTTGGGGCTTTGCGGTTTCTCTGGTCACTTAAATTTCCTTTTGCCGCACCCGAGTACCTTTGGGGCACTGGTAATCGCACCCGCCAACTGGCATTTTACTGAAACACTATGTAGCAGCGGCTTTTTCCTCGGCTTCAAACCGCCGCCAGAAATACAGCCCAACCGCTAGCGTGACAAGCGGTAAAATAAAGCCAAACTCGCTGGCGTAGCGCCAGGTTTCTTTGTACTGAATCGTCATCGGCTGCATGATGGTCAGCACATAAATATTATGCGATGCATGCAGAATAACTGCCGGCCACAGGCTGTCTGAACGAACCCGCAGGTACGTCAGAATAAACGACATACCCACGGTCATCAGGCTGTAGTTGAGAAACTGCAGCTCAAGGTCGCTGGGTCCGGCGTTATATTTGGTCCAAAAAATAATCGGCAGGTGCCACAGCGCCCACAGCAGGCCAACGGCTATCGACGTCAGGGGAAAAGACAGGACCCGCAACAATGTCGGGGTCAGGAACCCGCGCCAGCCGATCTCTTCGCCGAGCGACGTTGCTGAATGCCAAATCATGCCGACGGTACCAAACATCAGGATGCCAAAGGCGATGGTTGCGCCCTCAGACCAATTGGCAAGCCCGAGAAAATAGCTGACTTCCTTGGCAAATTTGGGGTCGATCAACCCGCCAAATCCGCCGCCCCAAATAACCACATAGGCAACAGCCCCGTAGAAAACCGGCAGCAAATAGCCTGCCGCAACCCAGCGCCCGGCGGGCCAACGCCACCCCAGTGCGGACAAATCAACCGACCGAATTTTACAGGTCAAAAGCGCTGCCAGCGCCGGGGTCCACATCAACATCGACACATAATAGCGCCGCAGGCCGTGCTCGATGACAAAATAATAAGCGGTACCGGC
Source organism: Alphaproteobacteria bacterium (assembly GCA_021774775.1). Classification (GTDB taxonomy): domain Bacteria; phylum Pseudomonadota; class Alphaproteobacteria; order Sphingomonadales; family Kordiimonadaceae; genus Kordiimonas. The sequence goes on from JAJFIT010000032.1 coordinate 2,408, forward strand.
AAACAATGCCGTCAGTCCCAAAAACCAGGCAAGCGTCAGCAGGGTCTGGTTGCGAGCGTTACCGCCTGTCTGCTCACCGCCTGTCTGTTCACCGGCATCCAAATTTTCGTCTATCGTCATCTATCAAATCCAACTTCTCGCGCGGCTACCATACTGATTGCCAGCAATCTGGCAGGCATACCGCGGCACTATAGGCTGTTGGCCTACATGTGCAACACAATCTGTGACGGGCCGAATATACCGTGCATCCGTCATCTCACTTGAACCCTGAGTGCCAAATCACCATATCAAAGAGCAAGAAAAATGAGATGAATGGACCTGAAGCTATCGACAGTCGGAACCTCAAATGAACATCTTTCGCACCGCTCTCCTAATGGCCGCAATGACCGCCCTGTTTATGGCAGTTGGCGCGCTGATCGGCGGACAGGGGGGCATGATACTTGCCCTGGTATTCGCGCTCGTCACCAATCTATTCGCCTATTGGAACGCCGATAAATTGGTACTGAAAATGTATAAGGCCCGCGAGGTAGACGCCCGCGGCGCACCCGAACTGGTCAGCATCGTCCATGGGTTGGCGATGAAAGCCCAGTTGCCCAATCCGAAAATTTATCTGATTGAAAACCCCCAACCCAATGCTTTCGCCACCGGGCGCAACCCGGAAAACGCGGCGGTGGCTGCCACCACCGGCTTGCTCAAACTGCTGAACCGTGCCGAAATTGAGGCAGTGATGGCCCACGAGCTGGCCCATGTTAAAAACCGCGACACCCTGACAATGACCCTGACCGCAACCATCGCAGGTGCCATATCCATGTTGGCGCAGTTCGGCCTGTTTTTCGGCGGCAACCGTAACAGCGGCATGGGGATTTTGGGCACCCTGCTGGTTGTATTGTTGGCACCCATGGCCGCCATGATGGTGCAAATGGCCATCTCACGGACCCGCGAATATGCCGCCGACAAAACCGGCGCGGAAATTTGCGGCAACCCGATGGCACTGGCAAGCGCGCTGAATAAACTGCACCGCGGCGCAGGTGATGTCAGCAACGAAGCCGCGGAAAGGAACCCGGCGACCGCCCATATGTTCATCGTCAATCCGCTGCATGGCCTCAGACTTGACAAGCTGTTTTCAACCCACCCACGCATGGAAGAGCGTATATCAAGGTTGTCTGCAATGGCTGGTGGCAGCTCTGCACACCAATATATGAGCCAACGAGAGACGGAAAGACCTCGCAGTGGCCACAAAACAACGCGCCGCAGAGGGCCCTGGGGCTAGGCGCTTTCGATTAGCCAGTCGAGCCTGCCGGTTACAACCCGAGCTTTTCCGCAGCAAGTTCAGCAAGGCTAACTTCTGCCCGCGCACCCAGGTGCGAGATCACTTCAGCCGCTGCCAAACCACCGAGTTTGGCACAGGTTTCCACGTCATGCTGCTCCGACAGGCCGTAAAGCACACCAGCGGCATACAAATCACCAGCACCGGTGGTGTCTTCAACCTCGGTCGGGAAAGCCGCAACCGCCGCCTCTTGGTCTTTGGTCAGGATAACTGAACCTTCCGCGCCCCGGGTCAGCGCCGCGACACGGATATGGGGTCGCAGCAAGGCAACTGCTTCGCCGAAAGTTTCCACCTGAAACAAGGCGGTGATTTCGGCTTCATTGGCAAAAAGAATATCAACCTTGTCTTTCACCAACGCCAGAAACTCGTCGCGGAAGCGGTCAACGCAAAAACTGTCCGACAATGACAGTGATACTTTGGTGCCGTGTTTGATCGCCAGGTCCATCGCTTTAACCACCGCGGCTTTCATCGGGGCTGTGTCCCACAGGTAGCCTTCCACATACAGAATGTCGGCTGCTGCCACTTCCGCTTCAATCACATCGTCCCCGGATATTTCAGTACAGGCACCCAGATGGGTGTTCATGGTGCGCTGGGCGTCCGGGGTCACCAGGATCATGCTGGTGGCGGTGGGTTCGCCGTCAGATGCGGCGGCTGTATTGAAGGCAACACCTGCCGCGCGGATGTCGTGGCGAAACACAATGCCCAACTGGTCGTCGTGTACTTTGCCGATATAACCGGCACTGCCACCAAAGGACGCGATGCCCGCCGCCGTGTTACCGGCAGAGCCGCCCGAGCGTTCGATAGCAGGCGGCATATCAGCATATATGCGCGCAGACGCTGCAGCGTCCACCAGCATCATCGCGCCCTTTGTGCGGTCATGCTTTGCCAGAAAGGCGTCATCAACCCGCGCAATAATATCAACAATGGCATTTCCCATGCACAAAACTTTTGCTTCACCCGCCATGTCGGCTCCTTTTACTGTCAATGGTTTGGGGCACCATAGAAAGCAATTCGGGGATTGCAAGTTTCTTGAGCCTTCTTATCTATGAATATAAGAATTGCTGGGTATATAAGAAAAGCTGACATAAAAAGATCAGCATCCAAACCAGCGAACACGACAAACAGTGAGGACAGAGGGATGATCGCGCTTTCGCTTAACCGTAGCTGGCAACAATTGCTGCACCCCAAATTTCGAGGCGTGATGCTTACCGCTGTTGGTGCAGCGGCAGCGACGCTGGTTATTTTAACGCTGGTGCTGAACGCCTATTGGCCCGACAGCTATGCTGTTGGCTGGGATTGGCTGGACAAATTTGGCGACTGGATTGCCAGCGCCGGTTTCTGGGCTGTTGTCACCGTGGGGTCGTATTTTTTGTTCCCCGGCATTGTCACCATGGTGATGAGTGTGCTGGCCGACCAGATCGCGGGCGCGGTTGAAGACGAATATTATCCCAACCGGCCCGGCACGCGCAAAGTGCCTGTCGGCGATGTTATGTGGAGCGCGACCAAACTGACCATCCTGATGATCATGATCAACCTGCTGGCCGCCATTCCCTATTTGATTTTGTTTTTTTTCACCGCCAGTACGGGCGCGCTGTTGCTGTTCATTGCCATCAACGGCTACCTGCTGGGCCGCGAATATTATGAAATGGTGGCGATACGCCATGTGAACTCTCGGGCAGTGCACACAAGTCGCATCACCCACAGCGGCAAAGTTTTTGTCGCCGGAGCCATCATCGCTGGCATGTTTCTGGTGCCGTTCCTGAATATCCTTGCGCCGATCATCGGAGCTGCGATGATGACCCATATCGTTCACCAGCTGGGGGTGCCTGATTTGGCTCATCGACCAACGCACGAAAAGCCGGAGACCAACGCCCCGTGACACACCCTGCGTCTAAATACCCGTTAGCCGCGCTTGGCCTTTTACTGGCCGCCTGCGCAGCGCCTCGCGGGCCGGTACCGCCAGTGAGCGAGGCAGCCCCGCCGCCTGACGTTGAGGCGATACAGCCAGCGCAAATACCCGAGCCGGAGGTGGTGCCCTCGGTGCCTGCGGAGCCTGAGCCAATCGCGGTTGATATGACACAGCTTAACGGTCAAACACCCACGGGTGTTATTGCTTATCTGGGCACGCCGTCACTGGTGCGCCGCGACGACAGCGTGCAGGTGATGATTTTTGAAAGCAGCGCCTGTGTGGTGGAGATTATTTTCTACGAACCGGCGAACGGCGACCATTTCCGCGCCCACCGGATTAACGCCCGCTCGCGCACCGGTCAGGATGTAGACAGCGAGAATTGCATACGCCAACATCTGGAATCGCAGCAATAACGACAGCCTGCATTCTCAAAGGCCCGCTTGATCAATGAGACAGAGGCGGTTAGCATCCAACGCTCAGACCCACAACAAAGGCGCGCTTTACCATGGCAGAAAAGTCAATCACCAGCGGCACCATTATCAAGCTTGTTATCTGGAGCTTTGTGGTTGGCTTCGCGATGTATAAACTGGCTTGGAGCCCCGGCGATATTGTCGGCTGGATTGGCAACACGCTGGCGGAAATGTGGACGTGGTTCTCTGGCTCTGGCATGGAATACGTGCTGCTGGGTGCCACCATCGTTGTGCCGGTGTTTCTGTTTTCCCGCTTTCGTGACCGCATGCGCAACCGAGGGTCAGGCGGCGCTGGCGGCGGACGGCCGTCCAACAGAACCCCTGATGAATAAACCAGACGAATGAGCCGGTTTTTCGAGCCAAAGGCCGCCGACGAGCAGCCAACAGATAAAAAGCTTTATGCCCCGGCAACAGAACGTAACCACGATGTTTTGCTGGAAGTTTTTCGCGTCCATCTGCCGGGAAGCGGCACGCTGGTTGAAGTGGCCAGCGGCACCGGCCAGCACGCCGCCCATATGGCAAGCCATCTGCAGCCACTATACTGGCAACCAAGCGATATAGAGCCGGACAAGCTGGACAGCATCAATGCATGGGCCGCAGAGTCCGCTAACAAGTCTGGCCCAAAATCAGGCCCAAAGCCAAACACAGACAACATCCTGCCGGCCGTCCAGTTCAATGTACTTGAAGACGAATTCACTGACCTTAAGGTGCCCACACCGATAAACGTGATAGCGGCGATCAACCTTATCCATATTGCACCGTGGTCGGTGGCTGAGGCACTGGTGCACAAAGCATCGGCAACGCTGGATGCCGGTGGTACATTGTTCCTGTATGGCCCCTACCGGCGCGGCGGCATGCACACATCACCCTCCAACCAGAGCTTTGACACGTCGCTTCGGTCCCGAAATAATAGCTGGGGGGTTCGTGACCTTGAAGCGGTTGCCGAGCTGGCGCTGGGCCACGGCTTCGACGATCCAGCCATCATAGAAATGCCCGCCAATAACCTGTCGCTTGTCTTTAAGCGAAGCTAGGGCCTTTTAGGCGAAAACAAGTTTTTCAGATGAAGGTGTTGCCTACTGGACCGCGGCAATTTCCAGATTGCTGTCGTTAGCTTCGTCTTTCAAATCAAACTTCTTCGAATAGCGTTTGGCTATTTTTTCCACCGGCAGCAGGATAAACACATCTGTGGTTCCAAACTGTTCGTCGACCACCGCACCGTCACCGATAAAGCAGCCAATGCGCAGATAGCCTTTGATCAGTGGCGGCAAGGCGCGGCGCGCCATACGAACATCAAGGTCTTCCAGCGGCACCCGGTTCATTTCAACAAACTGGTCCTCCAGCGCGCGCACCTTAAAGTCATCTGGCACCAGATGATTATGGTACAGATACGACATGGACTGGGTAAATTCGGCGGGGTCGGTGCCCTCAAAGCTGGCGCAACCGAACATGTAAGCGATGTTATGTTCCTTGAGATATTCGGCGATGCCTTTCCACAGCATATTGATGGTGGAGTTGGCGCGGTAGTCTTTGTGAACACAAGACCGGCCCAGCTCAAGAAGCTGTTTGTCTTCGCCGATCTGGGCGCGGAAACTGTCCGTCATCATCGGCGACAGATCATATTCGCCTGAGGAGTAAAAACCGTCATGCCTTTGGGCCACTTCCTGGCGCAGCAAGCGGTAGGTGCCGACGATGCGTTTGCCCATGGGGCGGTCATGGTCCAGCACCAGCAGATGGTCACAGAAAATATCGTAGGGGTCGATGTCGCGGCGGGTGAGGCGCATGCGCCAGTCGGGCTTGGCGTGCATTTCCTCGTAGAAAATTTTAAAACGTAGTTTTTGCGCCGCCTTGATTTCTTTCAGCGAGCGGGCGAGGCGCACCTCGATACTGCCCTGACGCACATAGGAAGGGGCACCTGCCATTGCCTGTGCGGCGGCGACCTTTGGCCGTATGGGAGCATATTTTTTCATACCCAATCCTCCTAAACATCTTCCACGTCAGTTTTATTACACCGGAATGATGGCTTTGTTACATCACAAAATGGTTCCAGAGCCGTGACCTGCTGACCGAGTGGCCTTACCCTGCAGATATTTGGTTCGCATCCCTGCGCCATAATATCCAAAGCACAAACAGGCCCGGAAGCGCCAACAGTGTTGCAACAATGAAAAACTCAAACCAGCCGATATAGTCAGCAACATAGCCGCTTGGTGCGCCGAGCAATGTTCGCGCCTGATTGCCAAGCGATGACATAAGCGCGAACTGGGTCGCGGTAAAATTGGCATTACAAAGCCCGGCCATATACGCGATGATCACAGTGGTACCAAGCCCTGTAGCAAAATTTTCCATGCCAATTGTTGCTGCCAGGCGCCATGCTTCAGCCTCGCCGACCCAAAGCCAGGCAAAGCCAAGATTGGTCAGCATCATCAAAACACCCGACAAAAACAGGGCCTTATACATACCGATTTGCTTGTAGAACATGGCCCCCAAGCCTACGCCCAGCATAAGGGCAATAAACCCGAC
>JAJFIT010000033.1 GCA_021774775.1 Alphaproteobacteria bacterium
CAAATTGCAGCCAAAAACCCTCAAAAAACCCAACATGGTTAACGATATGATAACACTCGGCTGCGATTGTATAGCCAGATTTAATACCGAATTCACTATTGAGCAGAGACAAATTTATGAACGTGCAAGCAGTTGGCAGAGTAAGCGTTGAAATCAGCGTTGTCCTTGGCAGGACACAGATGCCGGTGCGTCAGCTCTTGAAAATGGGTCGCGGCGCAGTGATTGACCTTGATGCCAAGCATGAGGACGAATGCTGGATTTACGCCAACGGTGAGCTGGTTGCCCGCGGTGAGATCATGATTGTCGGCGAAAAAATCGGTGTATCGATCACCCGGATGATGAGCCAGCTTCAGGTTTAATTCTGTATCGGCCCGATCAGCCGCTAATGTTTCTTTTTCCCCTTGCAGGGCCAATCCTTAGCTGATAGATAATCGCCCGATCTTGCGGCCGTGGCGGAATTGGTAGACGCGCAGCGTTGAGGTCGCTGTGGGCTTTGGCCCGTGGAAGTTCGAGTCTTCTCGGCCGCACCAAATTTCTATCAAATATTTCTACCAAATATTTGAATTCATTGAAAAAATTACATGTTCCCTCGTTGCCTATTTCCGGCAATGAGGAAAATTGTGTACCAGATTATGTACCAAATCAGTTACAGTGGGAGAACGGATATGATTGTTCGACAGATAAGTGATGACCTTAGGGTGAGTATTGCCGTTATGCCCTGTCCGCTGGTCAGGTAACTATATTTGTATCGATCCTGCCGCCCCTTTGGGTCAGACACGAACAGAAAAATATGTGTTTTAACAGAGGAACAAGGTCAAATCGATGTGATGATGGTTTTTTCTGTTGACCCTATACTATGGTTAAGGGTTACAATCTTTCTCATGCGATTCGTTCAACATATATTAACTCGGGTAGCGCTCCTTTTTGCTGTGGGCGTAATAGTGGTTTCGCCGATAGCATCTGCTACGGCCAACCATTCCTGTTGTCCTGATATATACGAGAACGGGTCAGGCACCGCATCTCACGATTTGATGGCTCACTATGGCCAGGCGGTGCAAATGAGCCACAGCATGATAAATCAGGCTTCCGATACTGGTCCTTCAGTGCCGGACAAGATGTGCGACATTTCTTGTTGCCTCAATATTACGAATAGCGCTGTTGTTTCATTCGTTGCTCAGGCAGCGACAGATATGCATTTGCGCCCCGCTGCCTACAGTCCGGTTAACGAGATTGCATCATCTGTACCTGCTAACCTTCATACACCGCCCCCCCGAGCCTTATAGATTATAACAGTTTCGATGTCTCGTCGGAACTTATGACGTTGATCGACCCAAACAAGTCGTCAACTTACGTCTTTTATGATCTTTGAGGTACCAAAATGTATAATCTAGCATCGGCTTCAGCAGCCGTTATTATGGCGTTCACTTTTGCAGGTGACCTAAGCGCTCAGGCTACTGCGCCGCCGTCGAGGGTGGATGAAGGCGCTGTATCAACCAACCAATTATCGCTCCGGGAAGCGATTAAACTCGCTCTGGCGTCAGACGACCCCTATTTGCTGGAGCCAGCCGAGCAGGCTGCTGCTTTTGAAGACAAGGCAGTTTCAGATTCGCAGTTGCCAGACCCCAAGCTGCGGATGACCTTCGCCAACTGGCCAACCAATAGCTTCAGTTATACGCAGGAGCCAATGACCCAGCTTCAGGTGGGCGTTAGCCAGGCCTTTCCGAAAGGGGATACGCTTGAGTATCGCCGTACCAAGCGCAAAGCGCAGGCAACCGGCGAACGCTTCCGACAGGAATTGCGGCGGCGCGAGATCATTCTGGATACACGTCTCAACTGGCTTGATCTCTATTACTGGACCCAGGCGGAAGCCAAAGTGTTTGAGAGTCGGCAGGCAGTTGCCGAGCTTATTGAGGTCATTCAGGCCATCTTTGCAACAGGAAGAGAAACAAGCCAGGATATTTTAAGAGCCCAGCTTGAGCTTAGTCTGTTGGATGATCGCCTGGTCGATATTGAGAGAAAAGCCTCAATTTCGCGGGCGAAGCTTGCGCGCCGGGTCGGTGATGCCGCTGCTCATAGGCCCATTGCGATAATAGCGCCCGGTATGGCCCATCCATCGGACATGATCGTAATCATCGATATTCTATCCCTGCATCCGGCTGCAAAGATGTTTGCGGCGCGTGTTGATGTGGCCGATAAGGACGTTGATATTGCAGGCGAACAATATAAGCCCGGGTGGAGCGTCAATGTTGGATACGGCGCACGCGGCGCGGAGCGTGCTGATTTTGCATCGGTTGGTGTCGTCATGGATATCCCGCTCTTCACAGCAAAGCGACAAGACCGGCAGGTCGCTGCCGCCAAGAAATCGCGCCAGGCATCGCGCCTTTCGCGGGATACTGTTTTGCTTGATTTGAAAAAGAACCTGCAAGCGACCTATGCCGATTGGAAAAGGCTAAGTGAGCGAATTTCTCTTTATCAGTCAGTTGTGCTGAAGCGTGCGAAAGAAACCACCGAAGCTTCGCTGACATCCTATCAAAGCGGTGTGACGGATTTTGCCGAACTCGTTCGGGCTCGGCTGGCGGAACTTGATGCCGAGCTGAGTGTGATCCGGCTTCAGGCGGACCGATTGAAGGCCCAGGCCCAACTATTATTCCTCGAAGGTGAAGACGATGCGTAAAATAATTATAACAGCGGCTATCGCTCTGGTCGTAGGTGCAGGCCTTGGTTTTGGTGCCAGCATGATGGGTGATACCCCGAAAATGGATACGTCCAAGCAAAGTGACGAGAAAGATGTGCTCTACTGGGTCGCACCGATGAACCCGGATTATCGCCGCGATGAGCCAGGTAAATCTCCCATGGGTATGGATTTGATCCCTATTTATGCGGGGGCGGAAGCGGGAGACGACCCAAATGCACTCAAAATCAGCGCCGCCATGGTTAATAATATTGGTGTGAGGACAAGCACGGCGTCTATTGCGGACTTGCCCAGAGAGATTAACACGGTTGGATTCATCACGTTTGATGAAGACAAAACATCCCATGTACATGTCCGTACTGCAGGCTGGGTTGAGAAATTGTACCGCAAGGCGGTTGGAGAGTTCGTCGAAAAGGGTGAAGTAATTTTCGAACTTTACTCCCAGGAACTGGTGAATGCGCAAATTGAACTGTTGCAATCTCTCAGGCTGGAACAGCAGGGCCTTGTCCGTGCGGCGCAGGAACGGTTGAAAGTGCTCGGGATGACCGAACGTCAGATTGACGCGTTAAAATCAAGCGGTCAGGTGCAGCAACGGATCGAAGTTCTGGCACCCCAGGACGGCGTTATCGTGAAACTGGAAATCGGTGAGGGTATGCATGTCACACCAGGGAAAACTGTATTTTCGCTTGCCGACCTCTCGAGTGTCTGGGTCAAAGTTGATGTTTTTGAGGGGCAGTCCGACTGGGTGAGTCGGGGTCAGCCTGCAAAAATGACCTTGCCTTTCTTGCCAGGTGAAGCCTGGGACGGGATTGTGGATTATGTTTACCCGATTGTCGATCCGATGAGCAGGACAGTACAGGTCCGGTTGGTGTTCCCCAACTCTGATGGCCGATTGAAGCCAAATATGTACGGCGAGATCGAGGTCGCGGCTTCACCCGTGGAAGACGTGGTGTCCATTCCGCGCGAGGCGCTGATCCGCAGCGGTAAAACTGACCGGGTTATTCTGGCTCTCGGTGATGGCAAATATCGTCCTGCTGAAGTATTGGCGGGCATCGAAAGTGGTGATCGAGTTGAGATCAGGGAAGGCCTGTCGGCTGGTGAAACGATTGTGACCTCCGGTCAGTTCCTGATCGATTCAGAAGCCAGTATCAACAGCGCGTTTCTGCGTATGCTTGATGCTGGTGCCGATAAAGACCCCGACGGGCATGTCATGGCCGACATGTCCGTGGACGCGCAAGTGCACCACGCTATTGGTACCCTGAATTCGATCGCCGCCGGTGGAATGCTCAACATCACGCATGAGCCAATAGTTTCGCTCGGTTGGCCCGCGATGACGATGGACTTTGCCGTGGCAGACGCCGTTGACCTGTCCTCGTTCGGCGTTGGCGACCGCGTGCATATTGAGCTGACCAAGACTGGCGATGGCCCGTTTGTCATTACCAATGCAACGAAAATGTAGAAGGCGGAAAGACCCATGATTGCAAATATTATACGCTGGTCCATCGAGAACCGCTTTCTCGTGGTTATCCTGACACTTTTGTTCACCGGCTGGGGTGTCTATTCGCTCTCCAAAACGCCGCTGGATGCCATTCCGGACCTGTCCGACGTTCAGGTCATCATCAAGACGACATATCCAGGCCAGGCGCCGCAGGTGGTTGAGGATCAGGTTACATATCCGCTGACAACCGCGATGCTGTCGGTACCGGGGGCAACTACTGTCAGGGGCTATTCTTTCTTTAATGATTCGTATGTCTATATCATTTTTGAAGACGGCACTGACCTCTATTGGGCGCGTTCGCGGGTTCTGGAATATCTGAGCCAGGTCGCGCCGACATTGCCGCAGGGTGCGCGGTCGGCGCTTGGGCCGGATGCTACAGGTGTTGGATGGGTGTACCAGTATGCGCTCGTTGACCGGACCGGCGGACATGATCTGTCTGAGCTTAGAAGTATTCAGGACTGGTTCCTGAAATTTGAGCTGCAGACCGTTGAAGGCGTATCCGAAGTTGCCACGATCGGCGGCATGGTCAAACAATATCAGGTTGTCGTAAATCCTAACCGGCTGAGAGCCTACAATATTCCTTTGCAGGCGGTAAAAATGGCTATTCAGCGGGGTAATCAGGAAACTGGTGGCCGGGTGATTGAAATTGCCGAGGCAGAATATATGGTCCGGGCATCCGGCTATATTGATGAGTTGGCTGACCTTGAATCTATCCCGGTCGGATACACTGCGACTGGTACGCCGATTTTGCTCAAAGACTTAGCCGAGCTGCGCACGGGTCCCGAACTCAGGCGCGGAATCGGCGAACTTAACGGCGAGGGTGAAGCTGTTGGCGGTGTGATTATCATGCGCTGGGGCGAAAACGCCCTGACCACGATCGAAAAGGTCAAGGAAAAACTTGAAATACTCAAGCGCAGCTTGCCTGAAGGCGTGGAAGTTGTTGAGACCTATGACCGTTCCTCCCTGATAAAAAGGGCGGTAAAAACGCTAGGCGAAAAACTGGTTGAGGAGTTTCTGGTTGTTGCTCTTGTCTGTGCCGTCTTCCTGTTTCACCTAAGGTCATCGCTTGTTGTTGTTCTGAGTTTGCCGGTTGGCATTCTCGCGGCCATCATCGTGATGAACAGCCAGGGCATCAACGCCAATATTATGTCGCTGGGGGGCATCGCGATCGCCATTGGTGCCATGGTGGATGCCACGATTGTGATGATTGAGAATTTTCACAAGCACGTTGAGGAAGAAGGCATTACCGCCGAAAATAGATGGGAGATTGTCACCAAAACTGCGGTTGAAGTCGGGCCGCCGCTCTTCTTCTCCTTGCTGATTATCACTCTCAGTTTTGTGCCTATTTTTGCGCTTGAGGCGCAGGAAGGACGACTGTTTCACCCATTGGCTTTCACCAAAACCTATGCGATGGCGGCAGCGTCGGCACTGTCAATAACCATTGTACCGGTTTTGATGGGCTATTTTATTCGCGGCAAGATTTTGCCGGAACATAAGAACCCAATTAACAGAGGCTTGATCGCGGCTTATAAACCTTTCATCGGATTGGTGCTGAAGTTTCCCAAGGGTATGATCGCTGTTACGCTTTTGATCATGGTGAGCGCCTATTATCCGCTGTCGCAAACCGGCGGCGAGTTTATGCCGGATCTGGACGAGGGTGACCTCTTGTATATGCCAAGTGCTTACCCGGCAATCTCCGCCGGCAAGATGGCGCAGGTGGTTCAGCAGACCAATAAACTCATCAAAACCATCCCTGAAGTCGAAGCGGTTTACGGTAAGGCTGGACGAGCAGAGTCAGCGACAGACCCGGCACCGTTGACGATGATTGAAACGACGATCAAGCTGAAGCCGCAGTCTGAGTGGCGCGAGGGCATGACAACTGAGAAGTTGAAGCAGGAACTCAATCAATTGGTGCAGGTGCCAAGCCTGACCAATGTCTGGATCATGCCAATTAAAAACCGCATCGATATGCTGGCGACGGGGATCAAAACCCCGGTTGGGATCAAGGTTGCCGGACCGGATTTGCAGACGATCAGTGAGGTCGGCCAGGAAATTGAACGTGTGATGCGCGACGTGCCGGGAACGGCGTCGGTTTATGCGGAGCGCGTCACAGGTGGGCGATATGTTAACGCCGATATCGACCGGGTGAAAGCAGCCCGTTACGGCCTCAACATAGCCGACGTGCAGGATGTGATACGAACGGCTATCGGCGGTATGGCGGTGACCGAGAGCGTGGAAGGCCTGGAGCGTTATCCGGTCAACCTGAGGTATCCGCGTGAGTTTCGGGATTCGCTCGACCGGTTGCGGGCGCTGCCGATTGTCACGCCCAAGGGTGAACACATCCCTCTGGGCCAGGTCGCCGACGTTAATGTCAGTGGTGGTCCCGGTGTTATTCGCAGCGAAAACGCCCGCTTGAACGGCTGGATCTATGTTGATATCGCTGGCGTGGACATTGGCAGCTATGTCAAACTGGCCAAGCAGACTGTGGCTGACAATATTGATCTACCCGCCGGCTATTCGATCGCCTGGTCGGGTCAGTATGAATATATGGAGCGTGCCAAGGAAAAGCTCAGTGTGGTTGTTCCTGTAACGCTAATAATCATCCTGCTGCTCCTCTATATCAACTTCAAGAATCTGACCGCCGTGTTCATCATAATGGGCACGTTGCCGTTGTCGTTGGTTGGCGGTATCTGGCTCTTGTATCTGCTGGATTATAACCTGTCGGTGGCGGTCGGCGTGGGCTTCATCGCGCTGGCTGGTGTCGCTGTCGAGATCGGTGTTCTGATGATCGTTTATCTCAATCAGGCATGGGACAGGATCAAAGCCGAAGCTGACGCTGAAAACCGAAGCTTAACCAAAGCTGACCTCGTGCAGGCGGTGGTCAACGGGGCTTTGATGCGGGTGCGCCCGATTATGATGACCGTGGCGGTTATCATTGCAGGTCTATTACCGATCATGCTTGGTACCGGCACCGGCTCCGAGGTGATGCGCCGTATCGCCGCGCCGATGGTTGGCGGCATGGTTAGCGCCACTATCCTGACGCTGCTGGTTATTCCGGCGGCCTATCTTCTCTGGAAAGCGCGCGAGACAACGGAAACCTCGCCGTCACTATCCACCAAAACAGATACCTTATAGGAGGACCACATGAACAGTTTCATCATTCCAAACTGGCACCCGCTTCTGGTGCATTTTACTATCGCGCTTGCGGTGACATCAAGCGTCTTTTTTATACTGACAAAACTGGTTTCCAGGCAGGCGGAGACTTTTGCCATCGTCGCGAAATGGACACTATGGTCAGCGGCGTTTGTGACCGTGTTGACCCTGCTGGCCGGGTTTGCGGCCTTTAACTCGGTTGCGCACGACGATGTCGCCCACCTTGTGATGAAAACCCACCGCTTGTGGGCACTGGTTGCCGCGGCCGCATTATTCGTTGTTGCGATATGGAGTTATAGGGTCAAGGCAGTCTCATCATTGCTGGTGGCAGGCAGTTTGGTTGTAGCAGGTCTGGTAGGCACCACCGGCTATCTGGGTGCCGAGCTTGTATACCGGCATGGTCTCGGTGTAATGCGCCTGCCGGATAGTTCCGGTGACGGCCACAATCACGCCGCTGACGGGGCAGCACACGACCACGGTGAGACCACCGCCCAATCGGGCGATCATCACAATGCTGAACAAAGCCAGGATCACGAGCATGCTGATACAGATGATCATGGAGACGCTGAAGAGGTTGGCGATGAACATGGCCATGCCGACGAAAGCGTAAACGAGCATGACCACGGGGACGACGACGGTGAAGACTGCGGCGTAACCGGATACTCCGACACCAAAGACGCAGCACTGGAGTTTGCCAACAGCTTTCAGGCTGCTCTCAATGACGGAGACTTTGATACGGTTGCCGGTAGTTTTGCCGCCGATGCCGTCGTGTTTGAAAACGGTGTTAGAGAGGCATCTTTGGACAGCTACCTCGAACATCATCTCAAGCCTGAAATGCCAATGCTCAAGGCGGCCAGCCGAAAGGTGCTCAAACAAGATGTGCGGAGTGCTGGTGGATTGGCCATTGTGACGACTGCGTCAACGCTCTCAATTAAAAGCAAGGGCAAGCAGCATGATTTTCACAGTGTCGAGACGTTGGCCCTGCAAAATGTCGAGGGTAGCTGGAAAGTTGCACATGTCCATTGGTCATCCCGTCCAATTGCTAAATAGCCCGCCCAATTACAAAACAGATTGAAAACCAACCTCATGAATGGAGAAAATTGACATGAAAACCATGATATCTGCAACCATAGCCGCTCTGGCCATCCTCGGATACGGCTCGTTGTCCGCCGCCGCAGACGGCGATGGTCACAAACATAAGGCAAAATCACATCAAATGGCTGAGAAGCAGGAAGTGATGGTGCATGCCAAAGTCAACGGCATAGATAAAAACCAACGCACTGCGAACATCAGCCACGGGCCTGTCAAGGAACTGAGCTGGCCAGCGATGACGATGGATATGAAAGTGGCTGATGGGGTTGCCCTTGCTGATTTACATCAAGGGCAAGAGGTTATGGTTGCGCTGGCAAAGGGTGACGACGGTATTTATCTGATCACAAAGGTTATGATACATGGCCATTAGGCCGGAAAACGGGACTTCAAATAATCCTGAAAGTGCCTTTGATCTTGACGGTGTAATCTTAGACGTTACACTTTGAAAGTAGCTAATTGAGTGTGAGAATGCCTGTATTGAAACCAATCTACCGTTTCCTGATGCTAATCAACATTACGGCGTTGGTTAGTGTGCCTGCTCTTGGGCTGGCTAACGGCGATTGGTTTCATGAACAAATTGATCTGGCTACCTTGTCTGAAGGCAGAGCTATTTTTCTCGCACTTGAAGATGTTGATTTAGAAACTTTGCCTGACGTTACTGATGAGAAGCTGATGGCTTTTGTCGGCAGCCACATTACCATACCCGCGCCCGAGGATCAGACCCATATTCACGGTATGATCGATACTTGCTGCAATATAGGCGGCCTTGTTTGTGACGCGGGAGTAGCGCCGTTGTTTTTGGCAACATTGATGCCCAAACCGCTTCTGTCAAAATATGTTGGCGCGACGATGGATTTGTTCGGGGTGAAGATACCTCCGCTATATCACCCTCCGAAAATTCAGACCACACAAGTCTGATTGCTCTATATGGCTGTCGATTTACGACAGCAGTTTGCGAGTGGTTCAGGCTCAACTTTCCAAGTTTTATCTATTCGATTGTATCCCAACTCCGCGAAGCGGTTATTGGGACCAACTAACAGGGTTTTTGCCCTGCGGAGGAAATCATGACTATACATTTAAAACCCACACTATCCCTTCTGGGAACGACATGCGCGCTTGCGCTGCTGTCCGGGAATGCCTGGTCTCAGGACACTGATACAGATTACGGCCTTCTTGAGGAGGTGATTATCACCGCCCAAAAACGTGAGTCCAGCCTTCAAGACACTCCCATCAGCGTATCCGCCTTGACCGGGGAAATGCTGGAAAATATTGGCATACGTACCATCGAAGATTTTACCTTCTTTGTGCCCGGTATCACGGTTACCAATGATTCGATGGCGATCGTTAACATTCGCGGTATTGGAACGTCGGCGTTCGGTGTTGCTACCGATCCGAGTTCCACGGTCCATATCGATGGTATATATCAGCCGCGGCCTACTACCGGCTATCAGGACATGTTCGATGTTGAACGCCTGGAGTTGTTGCGGGGGCCGCAAGGAGTATTGTTCGGTCGTAATTCTACAGGCGGAACGCTCAATATCATATCCAAAGCACCCACTGACGAGCTCGAGGGAGCAGCGGGTGTAACTTTTGGAAACTTCAATAAGCGCACCTTCAGTGGCACCATATCGGGGCCATTGACGGACAATGCCCGTGCGCGCGTAACACTTCTGAAGAATGACCGTGATGGTATCTACAATGATATTGTCTCGGGTGACAAGTATCAGGATCAGGACAATTTTGCTGGAAGGGGCACGCTCGCCATAGACCTGGCAGAGGACTTTGAGCTGATCCTGCGCGGCGACTTCAGCAGAGAACGTGAAACAGGATTTCCGGCCGTTCGGACTTTCTATCCACAAGAGTTTGTCGATGCTGGCGCCACCATCCCGGACCGCGACCGTGATGTGGCGTTCGATAAGAAGCCTGTAAGCAATCTGGATGTCTGGGGCATTTCGTCGACAGCCATCTGGCACGGCGATAATGTCACATTCAAATCGATTACGTCATACCGCGAAAGCGATGTGGAACAGGTAATTGATGCCGATGCGACGGATTTGTTTCTCTTTGATATAGGGTTTCGTGAGGATTCTCGCTCCTTCACGCAGGAACTACAGCTGTCCAATAACCAACCCGGGCGACTGGAATGGATAGTGGGCGCTTTTTTCCTCAATGAAGACGGAGATGGCGGAATCGATCTGTTGTTTCAAAATCCGGAAATTATCATCACTGAAGACAATATTACAAACGCCTATGCCCTATTTGGTCAGGGTACTTACAATGTGACGGATCGCCTTCGTGCAACTTTCGGCCTTCGATACAGCTACGAGAAAAAAAGCTACAATTTCTCGACAGACGTTAACGGAACGAATGTTGACAGTGGCTCTCCCACCGCCGACTGGAAAGCCTGGACGCCTCGGTTTGTGGTTGATTATGATATTAATGATGATGTTCTGGCCTATGCGTCGGCGACGCGCGGATTCAAATCGGGGGGCTTTCAACTCGGCGACGCGGGTGCCTTTGATCCAGAATTTTTGTGGAGTTATGAGGCGGGCGTGAAATCGACCCTGTTCGATAAGAGGCTGCGCGCCAATGTTGGCGTGTTCCTGTATGACTACACAAATTTGCAGGTGGTCGAGTTTGTCGGTGGCGTCGCAACGACGAGCAACGCGGGCGAAGCGACTGTGCGCGGTATTGAAGGTGAATTTGTCGCGAGAGTAGCTGACGATTTTGACATCAATGCGACCGTGGCTTATCTGGACGCAACATATGACGTCTTTTTCGAAGGCGGTGAAGACTTTTCCGGTAACAGGCTCGCCAATTCTCCGGAATGGGCCTATTCGTTTGGTGCCCAATACACCACCGATGTTGGCGGTTCAGGGTATATTACAATCCGAGGCGACTATGCCTGGCGCGATAACGTGGATTTCAAGCGCAACAATTTGCCGCAGTTCCGGGCCGACACCTATTCGCTCTTGAATGCGCGTATTTCATTCACCACGGCTGACGAACTTTGGGAAGTATCGCTCTACGGTCAAAACCTGACCGACAATCGCTATGCCACTTACAAAACCGTCGGTAGAAATGTGAGTGGTGCCGCTGACATAAGCCTTCCGGTTACTGTTTTTGGTGAGCCGCGACAATATGGTATTCAACTGAAAAGGAACTTCTAAAAAACGGTCGTGCTCATATGGTGAAATTTGTCATGTGGGCACGACAAATCATAGACTGTTTACGTTTATTTATCGTTTGCATGCGTTTTGACAGCATCGAAGGGCTGACAATAGATGAAAAATTCAACGATCGGTATGATCATCGTCGTCATGTTATTGTGGGCGAGCTGTTACCCATTAATCACTCTAGGGATTGAATATGCGCCGCATCTTACGTTCGCTGCGATGCGCGCAGTCATTGCGGGGCTTGCGCTGATACTTCTGGCCTATCTTTTAAAACGTCCTCTGCCGCGGAGGGTAAGTGACTGGTGCGCGGTGATGCTGATCGGGTTTGGTGCGACCAGCCTTGGTTTCTTGGGCATGTTTCATGCGGCAGACCTGGTTTCACCGGGGACCGCGACGGTTATCACCAATACACAACCTCTTCTCGCTGCTATCCTGGCGAGTATCGTCCTAAAAGAGAAGTTGTCCGGGCGGGCGACGGTGGGTTTGATCTTTGGATTTCTGGGCATTTTAATCATTGCATCGCCCCATTTTTTTGGTGAGGAACGGGATAGTTTTGCGATTGGTTTGGCTTATATAATTCTTGCAGCGCTGGGCATTACGATAAGCAACGTATTCATCAAGAAGATTTCGGGTAATGTCGACCTGTTTATGGCAATGGGTTTTCAAATGTTGTTTGGAAGTGTGCCGCTTATTATCGGCGCACTTATTACCGAGGAACCGGGAGAGGTCCAATGGTCCTACACATTTATAGCGATTTTACTTGTGCTGAGTTTGTTCGGAACCGCGCTCGTCTATTTGTTGTGGTTTTCGGTTTTAAAGAAAGTGCCGCTTAGTCGAGCCAACGCTTTCAGTTTTCTGGTTCCCGTTTTTGGTTTGACGATTGGTGTGCTGTTTTACAGCGAAATTTTGAGCTGGCTTCAGTTGGCCGGTGTTATAGTTACGATTATCGGTGTGTCGTTCGTGGTTCGGGGCGGCGCGCGCGCGAACCCTGAGCCCAGGCCCCCTGGTGGCGGCGAAAGCGGGCAGGCGCAAGAGAGATAAAGAATTTTGGGTGGCAGCTATTGCCCGCACAACCTTTATAGAGGAGGCGCCGGTTCAGGCGTGGAAATATGAAAAATACATATGAAAAAGCCAGCCTTAGCCTGGCTGGCACAGTCGCTATGGGGACTGGTGTGATGATCGGAGCGGGGATTTTCGCTCTCACGGGACAAGTGGCGGAGTTTGCCGGACCATTGTTCCCTTTGGCGTTCCTGCTGGCTGCGGTTATCAGTGGTTTCAGCGCATACAGCTATATCAAGGTGTCTAGCAAATATCCGTCGGCTGGCGGTATCGCCATGATTCTGCACAAAGCATACGGTACCTCGACGATTACCGGCGGCGCAGCACTGTTGATGGCGCTTTCAATGATTATCAACGAAAGTCTTGTTGCGCGCACATTTGGTACTTACACGCTGCGGCTGTTTGATATTCAGGGCGATAATCTTCTCGTAGCACTGTTGGCTGTTGGGCTGATTATCTTTGCTTTCCTGGTAAATATAGCAAAGAACAGTGTCATCAGCAGTATTTCCACGGTAACGGCAGTTGTTAAAATTGGCGGGATCATTGCTTTCGCCATTATTGCATTGTGGGGCGCTGGATTCTCTTTCCCCTCACATGACACAGCGGTGGAGAGCCAGGCGAACGCTGTTGATTTCCTGGCCGGTGTCGCCTTGGCAATACTAGCCTACAAGGGATTTACGACGATTACGAACAGTGGCGGCGAGGTCCGGGATCCCGAAAAAAATGTGGGCCGCGCCATTATGATTTCACTGTTTATTTGTCTTATCATTTACATGCTCGTCAGTTATGCCGTCGGTGCTTCATTGTCGATTGGAGAAATTGTCGCTGCGAAAGACTATTCGCTGGCCGAGGCGGCGCGACCTGCCCTCGGGGAGTATGGTGTCTGGTTTACGGTTGTGCTGGCAATGGTAGCGACTGCGTCAGGATTGCTTGCCAGTGTTTTTGCCGTTTCCAGGATGCTGGCCATGCTGACTGATATGGAGCTTATACCACACAGACATTTCGGTATGCCGGGTACCGTTCAAAAACATACTGTTGTGTATACTGTCGTATTGGCCAGTGTTTTGGCAGCCTTTTTCGATCTCAGCCGGATTGCTTCATTGGGAGCGATCTATTATCTCGTCATGGATATTGTGATCCATTGGGGTGTTTATCGTCACATGAGAGATGATGTTGATGCAAATGGCGTAATTCTCATCTGTGCCATCTTTCTTGATGTATGTGTTTTGGCGGCTTTTCTTGTCATGAAAGGTTCCAGCGACCCGGTTATAATCGCGATTGCGGTGGTGAGTATGGCTGGTGTCTTTGTCTTCGAGAAACTTTATTTGGGGCGACTTCGACAAACAGAGCATGTGACATCCAAGCATAAGCATTCCTAGCTGATTGTCGGGAGTGGGGCACTGAAATTTGCACTGCCCGTATCGAGACGGGCAGTGCATGGTTGCTGGATATCACCGTCGACGGTCAAACGCCTTTCGCATATAGGCGATTATGTCCTTTACGTCTTTGTCCAGAAGATCGGGATTGCCACCGAGCGGCGGCATAGCCATGTCCGCTTCTGGTCTATCGAGACCCTCCTTTATGGTGCGAAAAAGGGCGGTATCCGTCTTGGAAAAAGGGCCGTCTTTTCTTGTCAAGTCGGGCATTCCCGCGAAAGCACCCTTCGCGTTCCCGCCGTGACAGGCAATACAGGTTTCCTCATATCTTGTTTTGCCATTTTTGGGATCAGCTGATTGCGCGAGTGTTGCGCTCGTCACCAGCACCGATGTTATTGTTGCGACAAATATTTTGCGCAATATTTCCGTATTCATAGTGCCTATCCTACTTGTTGCTTGCTTGCAAAAAGGCTTTGATGTCGCGGGCGACATCGCCAGGTATGTTTGCGCGCACCCGCATGTGAAGCACGTCGACGTGCCATTCTTCGTCGGTGTTGTCCTGTGCGTTTCTCATATTGTGGCATCGTGCACAATTTTTCGCCCACGCCTTTGCTCCTCGAGCGAATTGCAATGGATCTGCTTTGGCTTTTGCTGTGTCAGCTGCGCTTGCCCCCAGTCCAATCGCCGAGACCATGGCGACAGCTATGGCTACAGGTACAAGTTCTCTTATCTTAGTCATGATATATCTCCTTTTTTCTAGAAGCCGTAGGACAGCTGAAGTTGCAAGCGGGTGTCATCTTCGCGTTCCTCTGCCATATAGTTGCGGAACTCGATCGCGCTTTTGACCACGACCGAGGGGGAAACCCAATAATTAAGGCCAAAGTTCCAGCGTTTCTCGTTGAGCTCTTCCTCGGCCTCGTGATCGCCTCCGGTGATGAATTCGCCGTAACGAACAACAGGCTCCAACCTCTGCATAAAGGCAGAACTTGAAACGCCGGACAGGCGGTAAGCAGCCTGAGCATACCAGGCCTCCCAGGAAAGTGGTTCAACCACATCCCCATGATTATCGTCGGCGTCGCCGAGCCCCTTCAGGTTGGCATTGAGATATTCTGCCCTGATGTCCCAGCTGCCTTGGGTGAAGGCAGCATCAACACCCCAAAGGTCATAATCGCGAAGTGGCAAATCTTCCAGATTGTCAGAATCCGGTGCTTCGTTCGCGAGGATCAGACCTTCGTCATGGTCATCGTCTGCTTCTTCCTCGTCTTCCGCAGCGGTAATTTTGGCATAGAGGAATGACCCACCGATTTCCAAATTATCGATCGGGAAGAAAGCCAAGCGTCCGCTTATGGCTTTATTTGAATTGTCATCGCGACCGAAGCCTTCCAGTTCAACACCGTCATGTCCCAGTCGAGGGCCGTTGCCGATGGCTAATGAGTAGGTAAACAAGCGGTCGGCAACGGGAATACCCCCGCGAAGCATGAGGCCCACATCACTCAGGGGCTGTACGCCGCCATGGCCAAAACCCGCCGGCGCATTTGTCAGGCGATTGATCCAGCTGGGATGTAATCGTTCCTGAAATTGTCCTACCGGGCTGAGAAACTTGCCCGCCACAAGAACAGCGTTGTCATGAAGCAGGAAATCCAGCTGGCTATACTCAAGGTCCAGATCCGTTTCGCCGGTATTGGACGTTGTAACCTGAAACTCAGACTCGAACAGCACCAGATCCTTGTAGAGAAAATGGAAAGCGGGATTAAACTTGCCGCTGGTGAATGTGTCTGAATTTTCCCCGTCGCTGAACTCGATGCCAACATCGGCGTATCCTGCCATGTGCCAGGAATTTGCGCGTACTCTATCTGTTGCCAGCTCGACTTTCTGGGCACGATTGTCAGCTTTTTCTGCGATCTCCTTCGATTGATCTGCTTGCTTTTTTGTCTCCGCAAGCTGTTTTTTTAGTGCGTCCAGCTCCGCCTGGAGTGTGTTCAGTCGTTCTATAATTTGCGCCTGGTCCGCGCTCTGCGCGTGGGTTGGGCTCAGGCCTAGCGCTGACACAGCGCAAGCCATACTGGCGGCAACGCCCCAGTAAGATATTGCTTTCATGGCAATTCTCCAAATCTGTGATTTTTGTTGAGTCCGAATTTCGAACGGGCCAGACGCTGCAACCCCTGAAAAGGGTTCACTCAAAAAAGAGGCCTATAGCGAAGGGCTTAGATCAGCAGTATTTGGGAGGATGAGGAGCTACCTCAGGATTTGGGGAATAAGGGATGTGATCAGACGTAACAGGCGTCTTTTGACGAATAAACACAGGCTCGTACAATCGAAACGACGGCAGTGTGAAGACAGTAGGCGCGGACACGACATCAGCGGTGCTGCTATCGGTAGGTAAATCTTCGACGCTCATGAAATGCCCACAGAAAACCTCTTCCGAGGATTTGGTCTGATTGGCTGTGTTCAGGGTGTCCGCTGAAAGACCGGGCAGGAGCCCACTCCAGGACGATGCTACGCAGCTATCGTAATCACTTTCAGACGTATTTGAATAAGCGTGCAGGTTTGCAACTGGCCACGCTGCCAGCGCGATCACGATGAATACAACAGATATTTTGCCCCATGTGTTCAATTGTCAAACCTTTCTATCATTCATATGTGTTCGACTTTTGAATAGTGTTCCTTGACTTCAATCAAGTGCGGGTCGATGATAGAAACTTAAGAGTGTTTTAAAAGGGTTCACATAATTCAATACTTGAAGAGAGGTATTGTCGTGAGTAGACTTTTGCAAATTGGCCAGGCAGCCGCATGGGTTGGACTGGCAGAGAAAACCATCCGTTATTATGAAGGTATTGGCCTCGTTTCGCCGCCACGAGCCGAAAACGGTTTCCGCCTGTTTCGGCCCAAGGATATTGAATCGTTGATCATCGTAAAGAGCGCGCGCGATCTGGGGTTTTCCATTGAGGACAGCAGATCCTTGTTGAAGCTTTACGAAAATCAGGGCCGCACAAGTGCTGAAGTGAAGAGCTTGGCTAGCAAGCAGCTCGAAGAGACACGCAACAGAATCGTGCAACTTGAAGCGTTGGAGAAAAAGCTCGAGCATTTGACGGAACAGTGTGAAGGTAACGATGAACCAGAATGCCCGATTTTGAATTTTCTTGTTCAATATCAATAGTGGCATTGTGCTTGCGTGTCGGTTCCGACACTCAGCGGATGGCTTCGATCTCCGCTGAGTGTCCGTTATTCTACATATGTTTCACGCGCGTATAATAGTTGTACAATACGCCCCACAATAGCGCGGCATACCAGCCGTAAGCATAACTTTCTGCAAGTCCAAGCAGGAAGCTTTCGAACGTCAACCATTTGAAACCGGGCAGGAAAACATGCCAGCCTTCATGCATGGCGAACTCGGGCAGCAAAAGATCAAACAGGATGCATAGGACATAAGTAATTGCCAGGAATAGGCCTAGACTTTTACCCAATGCTGTTATCTTAATACGCGGTGGATTTTTTTGGTTTTCTTCCATGTCTTTGATACCTCCTTTTTTCAATTTTCCATTCACCTGTTGGTGTCAATACTGATGGGCATTGGCTAGTTGGTGTTTTCTTGTTCGCCGCTTATCAAATCGTGACGATTTTTGATGTTTTCCGGCCAGCGGCTTTTGATATAGGCGAGAGCAGCTCTGATCTCTCCGTCGCTCAGGATGTCCAGGTAGGCTGGCATGTCACTTTGATAGCTTGGGTCGCCTATTGCGGCCCCGGTGCCATATTTAGTAATATTAAACAGAACTTCCTCTGAATGATGCCAGGTGTGGCCTGTCGCGTCGTGGGGCGGTGCCGGAAAGCGCCCGCTGTCCTGACGTGTCCGCCAGTTTGGTTCACCTTCCAGATTGACACCGTGGCAGGAAGCGCAATTTTTTTCATATGTCATGCGGCCTAGTGAAACGGCGTCAATATTGCCGTCTGTAAATGATGGCTTAGAGCCAGACTTTACTGTCGGAGGCTTGTCAGGGAAATAATCGAGAGCACTCCAGCTACCTACAAATATCAACGACACCAGCAACCATCCAATAGCATATTGCGGTTTCATAGGCTGCGATCCATAAAGGCCCCAGGAAATAGCATCGAGTGTTTTGGTAATGCTTTTGCAAGGGTTACTGCAAGACAACGCTGACCGGTCGCGGTGCGCTTTCTTGCAACTGGTTTTTTGATGTCAAAAACCGGTTCGGTTGTGATCTTTGTTTCAGTCATTGGCGCAGACATACTGTCATTGTCATTTCCATCGTTTGCACACTATTGATGGCATTCACTCGTTGGTGTGCGTTCCGAAAATACCTCTCCATTACCTTTTGGGGGTTCCAGTAGATGGAATGTCAAAGACTTTCTGCTTTCTCCATAGCGTTCCTGATTGGTGCCTTGAGTGTGATCCAGTTCGACTGGAACACCGGCAAACTATACGACGATATTTATGGTTGGGAGTATAGGCCAGGCAGAGTTGCATTTATTTTTACTTTAGGCGTGCCACCAGCAGGAAATTTCATCATCACGGCTTTCTTGACTATGATCATATATCGTCAGGTTAAAATGTGTTTTCTGGTCACCTAAGCATTCGGTTGGAGGACACGGTGATGACGCACAGATTTGGTACAGCTGGAAACGACACATATAATGGGTCCGGTGGTAGCATGATTTTCAACGGTGCTGCAGGAAACGATTTTATGGTGGGGCGGCGACGGTGATGACACTATTATTGGTGCCGACGGCGATGATTTTATTGTCGGTGGCGGTTTCGACGATGGTGGTATCATGCACAGGTCGGCTGGCGGAGTCCATATGGGCACGGGTGCCTTTGCCGGGCCTTCTGAGGACGGCGATGATTTCCTCATGGGTGGCAACGGCAACGATACAATTCTTGGCGCTGGTTGGCACGACGGACTTGCTATAGATAATGGCCGCTACGATTTTGGCGAGGCAACAGGCCCAACCATGCTGGGTCTCGCTGGCTCCAACAGAATGTGGGGTGGCAACGGCAACGATGTGATGGTTGGAGCTCATGCCGCTGATACTATCGGGGGCGGGTCTGGACGTGACAACATTCGCGGTCAAAACGGCGATGATGTCCTTTTCGGTGGACCTGGCGATGACGCAATGTGGGGTGGAGATGGTCATGATCAGATGTGGGGATCTGATGGTGTCGACCGAATGTGGGGCGGGGCCGCTAATGATATGTTGGCTGGTGGTAACGCCGACGATGTCATGGGCGGTGGTGCCGGTGACGACACGCTGTTTGGCGACCTGGGAACCGACACATTGTTTGGCGGATCAGCCAACGATCATATGGACGGCGGTGTGGGCGATGACGTGATGTTCGGCGGTGTCGGTAACGACACACTTTTGGGCGGTGTGGACGCCGATACACTTTGGGGTGGCCGGGACGACGATATTCTCACTGGAGGTGAAGGTGTTGACACATTTGCTTTCCTCGCCGGCCACGGGGAGGATCGGATCGAAGACTTTGAAGTCGACAACGACATTCTGCATCTTAGCGGCACGGTAACTGATTTTTCAACTCTTGCTGATGTTCAGGCGGCAACAACCAGCACCGTGATGGATGGCTCGGCGGGCCTGTTGCTTGACACTGGCGGCGGTGACAGCCTGTTTCTTGTTGGGCTGACGGTTGGTGATCTCGCAGCGATAACCATCGTTTTTTAGCTCGTCTGACGTGGGGAAACCTTCAGACCGTGCTGAAGAGTTGTTGCAACTATTCCGGTTTCTTTTAAAGCGTCCAGCTCTCACAGGGTTTATATTCTGTTTTCAGGGCCTTTCCAGTGCCGATATTGCATGCATTTGCTATGCAATTGGCGTTGCGAATAGAAGAACAGCGGTCAACAATAAACTTAATATAGACAACAAGAAAATATGTATGACGTTCAAGCTGTCCATTGGCATGCGCGCTCTCAGGGAAATAGTAATGCCAGTCTGAAGGAGGTAATAGGCCGCGAAAGCTCGAGATGCAAAAGCCACGATTTCAAATATGTTGGAAGTCCAAACAAGGGTAATTCCCAGCGCGGCGACGATCATATAGGTAAATGTGGGACCAATTCGGCCGCTTGTCTGTTCTTCTATCAGTCCGCCGGAGCCAACGGTGTCGGCGACGGCTGCACTGAACTGGCTCATCACCGCAGCAACGACGAGCATTAAGGGTAAAGCACTTGCGGCGAAAGCTGATAAAAAGATAATCGATGTTTCGTCCGGTTTGCCTTGCTCAAGGTGGTGTAGGAGGGGCAAGAGCAAGGCGACAAAGGCAACATAGATGGCGCTCGCGATTACTTGGGCGAGAAACATGCTCTTAATTCGAACGTCGGCCGTGTATCCATTTGCCAGATACCGGGAGGTTTCGAAGCCTTGAACCACCAGAAGCATGCCTGCCAGCATGCGTAGCTTGTCGTTCAATGACAGGTGGTTTGCGGGCACACCATCAAATTGGAATCCTTCGACAATATTATGATGCATTAGGCCAACAATCAGCGATGCAATAATGGCAAGTTTTATGGCAACCGATACCGTCTCCAGGCGTTCGAGTCCGGTTAAGCCAAATCTTGCACCAATAGTGCTTATCGAAAGCAGAACCGCCGTCGTAATTATTTGTGGCCAAGGGAATATGTTGTAACCGACAGCTTCCAAAACAAAGGAAGACATTAACCTGAGGTAAAATGCTATCGAAACCACATAGGCGATGAACAGCACGATGCGAGACAATTGCTCAAAAACCTTAACTGAGGGGTAACAATCACTCTGGCCTAAAAGTGGTTCTGCGTATTTAATGTTAAACCTGATAGCCGCGCCTATCCAGATAGCAATCAACGCAATCGCGGCCATTGCGTATGGGGCCAATTTGCCGACTACCTCTGCCAGAAGGGGTGCTACAATCAAAAAGCCACTTCCAATGATTGAAGCGAAGGGTGTTACCGTGGCATGCCAAAACAGATTCTTTCGAATACGGGGCAACTGCAACAATAAAAAAAATGTTGCAGCTATGAGTATCAAGGCAATGTCTAGTGTTTGCATAGCTGTTTGTTAGTTTGTTTTTTCCAGGAGTTCAATGATTTGCACGTTATGCGGAAATGTATCAGTGAATGAAGACATCTGTGTATTGGAGGAGACCTTGAGGGGATATTGATAATTGCAGGCCTTGCTGTGTTTTGCCCATCCTTCTGTTCAATATGGGCGTTGGCAGCGCTGTTATCGCCCTGCCTGGTTTTTTTGCCCGCTACCGGGGCGAGTTTTGTATGGCGTGTCGGCGTTCACTGTCGTTGGGCTTTTCGTTACATTCAGAAACAGGAATCGACCGACACGGTGCGTGTTAACGGTGTTTGGCATTGGTCTTGTGCTTGTCGGGGTTGCCTACATACTCCCCGCTTACGGGTGCGAGCTCCTGAGGGTGATAAGGGCGGCAAGGAGGCAATCGTGAAATGAATGAGGCGGCCATCGTGGGAGCCGCCTCATAATATTTACTGGGTTTCGATGACGGCGTCTGACGCAGTTGTCAAAACTTCCGCTTTTTTGCCGAAGAAGCTATAGAGCACCGGCAAGACTACAAGTGTAAGCAGCGTCGAAGAAATGATGCCGCCGATTACCACCGTTGCCAGTGGCCGCTGCACTTCACTGCCAATACCGACATTAAGCGCCATTGGAACGAAACCAAGGCTGGCGACAAGTGCAGTCATCAACACAGGCCGCAGCCGCGCGAGCGCCCCATCCCTGATCGCCGTGCAGAGTGATTGCCCATCATCAACCAGGGATTTGATGAAAGAAACCATCACAACGCCGTTGAGCACCGCCACGCCCGAGAGAGCGATGAATCCCACCGCCGCCGAGATGGAAAACGGCATGTCCCGAAGCCAAAGCGCGGCGATCCCTCCGGTGAGTGCCAGCGGAATTCCGCTGGAGACAACAAACACATCACGAGCCGAGCCAAAGAGCGTATAGAGAAGCCCGAGAATCAGAATAAGTGCTGCGGGTACAACGAGTTGAAGCCGATTACTTGCAGATATTAACTGCTCAAACGTGCCACCGTAGGATATCCAATATCCGGCAGGTACCCGGACCTCAGCACTAACGGCTTGTCGGACCGCTTCAACAAAGCTACCGAGATCGCGACCTCGCACATTTGCGGTGACCACCACCCGGCGTTTGCCGTTCTCGCGGCTGATCTGATTGGGCCCGATTGAGACCTCAATCGTTGCCAGTTCGGACAGCGGTACAAATGAGAGATCATCTTCATCCCCTTCCCGCATATGGTCAGGTAGTGCGACAGGCAGGCGCCCGACGGTCTTCACATTATCGCGCAAGCTCTCCGGGAGCCTCACAACAATATCAAAGCGGCGGTCACCCTCGAATATTTGCCCTGCGACCCGGCCACCAACTGACGTTGCAACCACGTCTTGCACATCTGCCATGGAGAGACCGTACCGCGCAAGCGCCTCCCTGTCCGGAAGAACAGATAAGATCGGCAGGCCGGTAGCCTGTTCGACCTGAATATCCGCCGCGCCAGGTATCGTGGCCATTACGCCTTCGATTTCTTTAGCAGTTGAGAGAAGAGTGTCCAGATCATCTCCAAATACCTTCACAGCTAAATCTGCGCGCACGCCGGAAATCAGCTCGTTAAAGCGCATCTCAATTGGCTGCGTGAACTCATATTTGTTGCCGGGATAGGTAAGCATCACAGCCTTGATCTCCTCTACGAGCTGCGTTTTTGGTTTTGTCGGATCAGGCCAGTCCTTGCGCTCTTTGATCAAGATGAAGGTATCAGCTACGTTTGGCGGCATCGGGTCGGTGGCCACATCGGCGGTCCCTATCTTGCTCACAATCTCTGATACCTCCGGAAAGCCCCGAAGCCGCTCCTCAAGTGTCAATTGCATATCGATCGCCTGACTGAGACTGGTACCCGGGATGCGCAGCGCATGCATGGCAATGTCTCCTTCGTCCAGATTAGGGATAAACTCCGATCCCATACGAGAAGCGAGATAACCACTTCCCGCCAACAGACCGAGCGCAGCGGTAACAACCATAATACGCCAGTTAAGGGCGAAGTTCAGTAAAGGCTGGTAAACGGCCTTGGCACCCCTGACCACCATGCTTTCCTTTTCCTGCACTTTGCCTGTGACAAAGCTGGCCACAGCTGCGGGAACGAAGGAAATGGACAAGACAAGTGCGCTGAGGATAGCAAGCACGACTGTGAAGGCCATTGGGTGGAACATCTTCCCCTCGACCCCAGTGAGCGCGAAAATCGGAATATAGACCATTGCAATGATGATCACGCCAAAGATGCTTGGCTTGACGACCTCTTTGGTTGCCTCACCGGCCAGGGAATGCCTTTCGGCTGATGTGAGCAATCGTCCAAGACGATTTTGTTCAAGCGCGAAGCGCCTGAGACAGTTCTCCACGATGATCACCGCACCGTCCACGATCAGTCCGAAGTCAAGCGCACCCAGGCTCATCAGATTGCCAGAAATGCGGTTTTCCACCATGCCCGTAATGGTTATGAGCATGGAAAATGGAATAACAAGTGCTGTGATAATTGCCGCGCGGATATTGCCCAGCATCAGCAGGAGGACCACAATCACCAGAAGCGCGCCTTCGACCAGATTTTTGGCAACTGTATTGATGGTCTTATCAACCAGCACAGTACGATTATAGGCGGGTTTAATGACGACGCCTTCCGGCAACGTCTTATTGATTTCGGCAATCTTTTCATCCACAGCCTTCGAAACGATACGGCTGTTTTCACCGATCAACATAAAGACGGTGCCCAGCACTACTTCATGACCGCTTTGGGTTGCCGCGCCTGTGCGCAGTTCCTTGCCAAGCACGATATCTGCCACATCCGTCAGCCGGATTGAAACACCGTGACGCTGGGTAATGATGATCTTTTTAAGGTCCTCAATCCCCCCAGCCTGTCCGGGCACCCGTACCAGATACTGTTCACCGGATCGCTCGATATACCCGGCGCCCATATTGGCATTGTTGCGTTCCAGCGCTTTTATAATGTCATTAAGAGCCAGATTGTAAGCCGACATTTGGTCCGGCCACGGCGTTACATGGAACTGTTTGGCGTAACCGCCGATCGTGTTCACTTCTGTCACCCCCGGCACCGTCACAAGTTGGGGCCTGACGACCCAGTCGTGAAGGGTTCGCAGGTTGGTCGGCGTATAGGCTTCACCATTTTCCTGCACCGCATCCGGTAATGCGTCAACGGTATACATATATATCTCGCCGAGACCGGTAGCGATTGGCCCGGGCTCGGGTTCAATTCCCGGCGGTAACTGGCTTTTTGCAGTTTGAAGACGTTCGTTCACCAACTGACGGGCGAAATAGACATCTGTTCCCTCCTTAAAAACAACCGTCACCTGCGATAAACCGTACCGGGAGATCGACCGGGTATAGTCAAGCTTAGGCAAGCCTGCGAGCGCAGTTTCAATCGGGAAGGTGATACGCTGTTCAGCCTCAAGCGGGGAATAGCCCGGAGCTTCTGTATTAATCTGCACCTGTACATTGGTGATGTCAGGTACGGCGTCGATGAGAAGGCGCTGGAAGTTATACACCCCCAGAGCTGCGATTGCGAGCACGACGACAAGCACTGTCCATCGTTTGGCTATCGCATAGGATATAATTTTGTCTAACATGATGTTGTCCTTGGATTGCCGTTTAATGGTCGTGCGACGCGCCGGATTTTTCGATATCCGCCTTGATAAGGAAACTGTTTCCCGTCACATAGGGTTGCCCTGGCTTGATACCGGAAAGAACTTCCGTCCACTCCGGCGTGCGCTGGCCTAGTTCAAGCATACGTACCTCATAAGTTTCGCTGACACGTGCAAACACAACGGTAAAATCGCGAAAGCGTTGCAACGCGCCCGTCCGAACGGCAAGCGGCACCTCTCGGCGCTCTACGATTACTGAGCCTTTGACTGTCATGCCGGGTACCCATTGTCCCTTCCCGTTATCAAGCTGGGCATGCACGGTCATGGTTTGCGTTGCACTTTTCGCTGTCGGGAGATAGGCATCCAATGTCGTTTGTGCACTTATGCGACCATCAATGGACGTAAGCGATACTTCCTGGCCCGGCTTCACAGTACCAAGGTCAACGGGATAGACGTGGAAGTCCACCCGAAGGCGTTTCAGGTCGCCGACGACAAAAAGCGGCGTGTCGAACACCACATCACCGACATGCGCGGTGCGTTTGACAATGACGCCGTCGATTGGCGCTTTCACCTCGTAAGGCCGCAAGCTCTCGTTGCTTTCGATCCGGGCAAGCACCTCTCCGGCCTTTACCGTTTGGCCTTCGTTTTTTGTAACCGAGAGGATTGTGCCGGGGAACCGGGCCCGGAGCGTTGATTGAGCATCAGGCGCAAACTCGATGCGGCCAAGCACCTCAAGCGTCGTTACCAGCTTTTGTGGGCCTACCGTCTCCACTTCAATGCCAACTTCATCAGCCATTTTTTGGCTGATAGTGGTACGCCCCTCATAGCTGTCATAGGTCCAGCTATGTTTGCGGCCCTTATAGGAGGCTTCAACTGTCACATCGAAGGAATGCGGCTCGGTCACGACGCCGTCACCCGCCAGATGATCTGCCTCCGCTTTAAAGGCAAAGTGATTTTCCTCGCCGTCAAGGCGAGTCAAAATGACCGAAGCCTCAATCTGCGCCGGGTTTAAGGGCTTACCGGCTTCGTAGGCAAAAAGCCGGAACTGAGGTGGTCTGCCTTGTTCAAAAATTGTCACTTCGATGGCAAAGTTGCCGTCTTCCAATAACAGTCCCCGGTTCGGACCCTTTTTTACTTCGTTTTCGGCCGCCACTCCCTGACCATGCTCGCCTTCTTTCTGGATTCGATCAGTAGCCGCTTGGTCGCAGGCAGCGAGCAAAAGCCCGGCTGCACAAAGTGTCGTCAGTTTTTTAATAATTGATTGTTTCATTGTCTTATTTTCCTTGGGGTGAGGAGAACCGGTCAACGCTCTCATAATCGGCGGGCTGCGGTTCCTCATTTGTGTCAAAACGGGCGGTCAAACGGTTGATTTCAACCCCGGCCAGATGAAAACTTTCCAGAGCGGCTATACGCTGTTCTTCGATATCGGCGGCAAGCGATTGAGCCGCAAACACCTCGAGATAGGAAACAGCACCTGTTGCCAGGCGCTCCATCACCAGATTCTTGGTCTTGTGAGCCTCCTTCAAACTGCTCTCGAGTCGCCGTATCTGCACAAAGGCTGATAGTTGCTCCTTATGCC
Source organism: Alphaproteobacteria bacterium (assembly GCA_021774775.1). Lineage (GTDB taxonomy): Bacteria > Pseudomonadota > Alphaproteobacteria > Sphingomonadales > Kordiimonadaceae > Kordiimonas. Next base: position 26,308 of record JAJFIT010000033.1, read on the forward strand.
TAAGCATGAGCTGGCGATTGAGTTGTCGTTCCACACCAAGGAATTCATATCGACTTCGGCTGACTTCAGCCTTGGCACGCCTGATGTTGCCTTGATTGGTGTCATGGAAGGCAAGTGGTATCGTTACGCCCGCAATCGCGGCCACATCGGTTGAATTTTGATGATAACGAAGCCCGACTTTGAAGGTTGGATCCTGTAGGGATTTCGCCTTTTCCAAACCCAGCGAGGCTGCCGTTACATCTTGCCTCAATTGCCATATTTTCAAATCAGGACTGTCACTCAGGCCATTTTCGGCTAAAGGTGCCATTGCAGTCGGCAGGGTAAAGAACTGGCTTTCGTCGATGACGAAGGATGTGCTGGGTTCCTTCCATAAACTTGTCAATGAAAGTTTTGCTGCTTCCAGCGACAATTCTGCCTTTGCTACCTTGTTCTGGGCACTGAGAAGCTGGATACGGGCATTTTGAGCAGCAAGGTCTGAATCTCTGCCAGCTTCGACCCGGACATTTATGGCATCGCTGATGCTTGTAAAAATCCCTGTTTGCTTCCGGAAGTTACTCAGGCGCGCCTTCGCTGCAAGGGTGTTGGTATAGGCTTTTTCAACTCTCTGAATGATATTGAGGCGGCGAATATGCCACTCAGCCAGGACAACCTGTTTTTCTTCGCGTGCCACCTTGGTCCTCAGGTGACGTTTGTTACCACGCTCCAAAGTTTGCGAATAGGTGACCGTAAACTCAGTACGATCAAGACCGGTGAAAGGCCCTGTGCCTGTGAAGTTTTCAATCTCTGTGGCAATTTGAGGATTCGGCCTGACATTTGCCTGAAGAATATTGCCGTCCGACGCGGCAACGGTTTGCCCCGCCGCTTCAAGAAATGGTGTTGTCGCAAGCGCGCGATCAATTGCCTCGACCTTGGACAAAGGCTCGGCCGCAAGGGCCCCGCCGCTCCAAAAGGGCATTGCCGACCAAAGGCCGACGGCAGCTAAAGCTGCCTTGTATTTGAAATTCATGATTTCCTGCTCTTATCAATAACAATAGGGATCACCAGATAGGAACCTGGCGCAGTGCTACTTGTTTTGAAGAGATTAGGCTAAAGGTGGTGGAACGGGTGGACGGGTACCAAAAGATCGCGCGGATTTATTGGCATGGGAACCAAATGTGAACGCGAAGGCCTGTAAAGGATCAACGCCCTCAGTGGCCGTCTCAATAAACACTCCCAACAAGGTATGGAAGCTCATGTGGGTTGATTGGGCGTCGAGCGTGTCATGCTCGGAGGGTTCATCCAAGTCGTGGTCGTGAACCATTTCAGCAGCATGTGCCTGCACATGAGGGCGGTCAGCATGGTCATGCTCGGCATCAAAAACAGCAAGGTCCACTATGCGCATGAATACAAGCGCACAAAAGGCGGACATCACCGCAATATTTCTGAATCTGCTTAAAGTCATTGGATCATTTCACATACATGTCGAGGCGGGACGATAGGTTGAAGACCGCTAACAGTCAATAGAGGTTCCTATACAATGGCGTAAATCTCGATACGGAAAGGTTCAATATTGCTCGCATCCAGCCAGGTTTGGGTCGGCGCAGCCGACCAAAGAGCCTGATTTTCATGTCTTGTTTTTTGCAAAGGCCCATTGGCCTTCATATGCTTGAGGTTCGCTTGGTGGTCAGGTTGCCTGGATAACTGGTGCTGCAGATTTGGTAAACTACATGCGGGTAGTTGGGAAAGCTACCGGATAATTTTTTCTTGACTCTGGACCCAGGTCCAAGGTGTAGGTTTCCGTTATGCGAGAGACCACGGAGAAGAAGATGACAACCAAGACCGACTTTGTGCCAGCCCTCAGGTTTGCCTGGGCAACATCTTTGTATGATGTCGTTATTCAACTGTTCATGCGGGAAAATAGCCTACGACGCAAAACTGTCGATGTGGTTCGGCAGACCAGACCTGACCGGATACTTGAAGCTGGCTGCGGTACGGGTAGCTTAACCGTTGCACTTTCAGAAGCGCTCCCAGACATTGAAATTGTCGGGCTTGATATTGATCCCAACATTCTGAAAATGGCTGGAGCAAAAAGCAAAGGCAAAGAAAATGTGACCTTGCTTCAAGGGAACTTGCTTCATATGAAAGCGGTTGCAGGTCTTGCGACTGGCAAGTTTGATACTGTCGTCTCTAGTCTGGTGTTCCATCATCTGACAACGGATCAAAAGTTGGAAGCAATGGCGAATATTGTGACAGTTATGACCAGCGACGCAAAGCTGATCCTTGTCGATTGGGGCCCGCCTGTTGGTGTTATCCAATGTATCGGTTTTTGGCTTGTGCGACTATTGGATGGTTTTAGTGTGACTCGGGCAAATCGAGATGGCACAGTGCCTTCGCTTCTGGCGCAAGCTGGCTTTGAAATCGAGGAGGTCAAGCCGCTGCATCAAACAGGACTTGGTACTGTCTGGTTATATCAAGGGCGTCGTAGGCCCATCACTGCAAAAATTTAAGGAAAACTTTATGTTTGAACTCATACCGAACTGGCATCCCGTTGCGGTTCACTTTTCCGTGGCGTTACTGTTGACGGCTACTTTTGTCCTGACATGGTCTTTCGTCAGAGGTCGCAAGCAATCTGATGTCACGGGAATATCCGCTGGACGGTTGCTTCTTTGGCTTGGTCTGATTGCTATCGTGACAACAGTTATTGCCGGACTTCAAGCCTATTATTCTGTGGATCATGATGGGCCATCACACGCAGCGATGACCAACCACCGGAACTGGGCTTTAGCCGCTCTTGCCGCATTCCTTATCGTGGGTGGTCTGGCCTGGAGAAACCGAAAAGCGGACCTTGCAGGCTATATTGTTGCCTTAATGCTCGTCTCGTCAGGTCTGCTTCTGGTGACGGCCTACAAGGGAGGAGAACTTGTTTACCGGTACGGTCTCGGTGTGATTTCCTTGCCCGCTGCAACTGGTGACGGCCATGATCACGCCCACGAAGGCGACAGCATTAACGAACATGAAGAAGCAGAATCCGGTGGGGACCACAAACACGTTGATGTGGCGGCGAACAAGCATGAGCACGAGAGCGTTACGCAAGATGATAGCCACGATCATCCGGCTGTTGTGCGCGAAGACCCGACGAGCGTTGCTGACGCCTTGGATGCCGCTTTGCGTAACGGCGATAGCGATGCTGTAGCCGGTATTTTGGCAGACGATGTCTTGATCTTGGAAGGCGGTCACGCGCAGAAAAGTCGCGCTGACTATATGAATGGTCACATGAAATCGGATATGGCTTTCCTGCCCAATGTTACCAGCACTATACTGGAACGCGAGGTAAGGCAGGCGGGCGATCTGGCGTGGGTCATTACCCACTCCCGCACCCAAGGCTCTTATCAAGACAAAGAGATCGACCAGCTTTCGCGCGAAATGCTGGTTATGAAACATGACGGCCATAACTGGCGGGTGACCCTCATTCATTGGGGCGACAAATGACCCGGTGAAATAGTCAAACGAAAGAAAAAAATATGAAACCCATGACCATCGGTAAACTCGCCCAGGCAGCCGATACCAGTGCTGAAACTATCCGGTTTTATGAACGCACCGGTTTTTTGCCGACACCGGACCGGCTTGCTTCCGGGTACCGCGTGTATGGCCAGGATAGCGTTCGCCGGCTCAGATTTGTTACTGAGGCAAAAGCTTTGGGGTTTTCGCTTGCCGAGATTACGGAACTTGTCGGTCTTACGGTTGATGAAAATGCAGATTGTGCTCAAGTGAATGCCAAGGCTGTTCAAAAACTGAAGGAAATTGAAAGCAAG
>JAJFIT010000034.1 GCA_021774775.1 Alphaproteobacteria bacterium
CAATATAACGCCGCGAAAAAACGCATCGGCGTTTAACAGCCAGAATTCAAACAGGACAAAGCCTCGGTTGACCCCTTCGTTACATTGGGTGTCGCTCGGGGCTTTTCTATAGCGGTTTTCCGTTCAATAGCCGCTTCCAGACCACTAAACCGTCGTTCGATCATTTGATTGCCCTGGCCCAGGGAAATTACTCTGGGAAATTACTCTGGGAAATTACCCTGGGAAATTACCCTGGCTCCACCAATTTTTGCGGCTTTTCATTGACGGTGAGAGAAAACACATCCGACCGGGCATAGTGGCCAACAACATCCATGTCATATTTGCCGCGGATGATCTCGCCCTTATCCAGTTCTGCGGTAAGGATAGCCTCCTCGTCGTATACAGGCCCGGCCAGAACCTGCCCCAACGGCGATACGATACAGCTTCCCCCGCGAATAAGCACGGTATCATCGGCGTCGCCCTGTATTGGTTTGAAGTCCGCAGGGCCATGGCCGCGGGTCATAAACTGGCAGGCCGACAGCACAAAACATCGTCCCTCCAGCGCCACGGTCTGCATGGTGGGCAACCACACATCGCGGTCATCAACGGTGGGCGCACAGTAAAACTCCACGCCTTTTTGGTACATGGCAAGCCGCAGCTGCGGCATATAGTTTTCCCAGCATATGGCACCGCCGAGCGTGCCAATATCGGTTTTGGGCGCGGCCAGGGTGGAGCCGTCACCGAAGCCCCAAACAACCCGCTCAAGTGCTGTTGGCATCAGCTTGCGGTGTTTGTCCAAAAGCTGTCCGTCCGGGCCAAAATATAGAACCGTGCAATAAAGCGTGCCGCCGTCGCGCTCGATAACGCCGACAACCAGATATACACGGTTTTTGGCCGCTATCTCGCCGATCTGGTCGCACTCGACCCCCGGCACATCAATAGCACTTTCAAAGTAACGCTGGAAAACCGCTCGCCCCTCATCGGAACGCGAGCCTAACCGCACGCCAAAATCAATGCCCTTGGGGTAACCACCGACAAAGGCTTCCGGCAAAACCACCAGCTGCGCTTTTCCCGCACGCGCCTTTGCTGTCAGGTCAGCAAGCTTCTCCATCGTTTTCGGCGTGTCATAGAGCGTACTGCCCGCCTGCACCACCGACCCAATGATTGTTGTCACGGTATTCTCCTGTATAACCCTCTGGCCAAACCCTCGGCCAAACCTCGTTTCAATTTCTATAGGCCAGTTCAGGTGGCACGCATAAAAGTATCTGGCATTATCACTAGAATTTTATTGCCTGTACAACACATGCAAATAAGGTTGACACCCGCTCGCAAATCCGTATATTCCGCGCGTTCGGCGGGAAAACATAGATTTACCTGCCTATAGAGCTATTAATGAATAGTCAGCGGAAACCGCCCAAAGTGTGGGGATTATCAAAGGGTTAGTCCCACCCGGTTTACTGCGGCGCTAAGAATGTGAAAGGAACTGCAATGTTCGCAGTTGTTAAAACGGGCGGTAAACAGTACCGCGTCGCCGAGGGCGATGTTATTAAAGTTGAAAAACTTGATGGCGAAGCTGGCAAAAATGTAACCCTTGATGAAGTCCTGATGATCGGTGACGACAAGGGCGTTAAGGTCGGCGAACCCCTGCTAAAGGGCGCCAACGTTACTGCTGAAGTTCTCGAGCAGAAAAAAGACAAAAAGATCACGGTTTTCAAAAAGAAGCGCCGTCACAACTATCGCCGTAAAAAAGGCCACCGCCAGGAAATTACGGTTCTGCGTGTGAAGACAATCGCTGCGACTGCTGCCAAGAAAGCTGCGCCAAAAGCAGCAGCTGAAACAGCACCAGCTAAGGAAGCTGCGCCGAAGAAGGCTCCTGCAAAGAAAGCAGCCCCAAAGGCAGCAGCAAAGAAAGCCCCGGCTAAAAAGGCACCTGCAAAAAAAGCAGCGCGTAAGAAAGCCGCACCAAAAACCAAAGCAGCTGCTAAGTAAGCGCCGCGACACTTAAGGAGAATATCTCATGGCTCATAAAAAAGCTGGTGGTAGTTCAAATAACGGCCGCGATAGTATTGGTCGCCGCTTGGGCGTAAAGAAATTCGGCGGCGAGAATGTTCTTGCTGGCAACATCATTGTGCGTCAACGCGGTACAAAATGGTATCCGGGCGACAATGTTGGCATGGGCAAGGACCACACGCTGTTCGCACTTGTTGAAGGCCACGTTAAATTTTCAAAAGGCAAAGGTGACCGCGCCTTCGTTTCAGTGGTTAACTAAACAAGCAACCCTGTTACAGTTCTCAAAAAGGCGGGCTTGGTGGCCCGCCTTTTTTTGTAGCTTGGTGGGTTTTCTCTGTCTAACTCACGAAGTCTTTAACGCTCTTCTCCAGCTGGTCGGAGGCATCACTGATCGAACCAGCAGCATCCTTGACCTGTTGCGCAGCGGCACCGGTCTCGGCTGAAGCCTCGGAAAGACCGACTATGTTGCGGGAAACTTCCGCCGTCGCCGCCGACTGCTCCTCGACTGCTGCCGCAACATCATTGGAAATCTCGCTCAATTTCTGAATCTGTTGGCCCACCGATGTTACCGCTTCCGAGGACGTACGTGATACATCCTGTATTTCGGTAATATGACCTCTGATCTGATCAATCGACTTGCTGGTTTCTTCCGACAAACTTTTAACCTCGCTCGCTACCACGGCAAAACCCCTGCCGGCATCGCCCGCACGAGCGGCCTCAATGGTGGCATTAAGCGCCAACAGTTTTGTCTGATCGGCAATGTTCTCAATCATCCCGGTGATCTGGCCGATCTCGCTGGCGGCAGTGCGCAAGCGCTCAACCATTTCGCTGGCCTGGGTCGCTTCCTCAACTGCCTCTTGCGAAAATTGGGCAGCTTCGCTTATCCGTGAAGAAATTTCTGTGATTGAATTGGACATTTCCTCCGACGCAGTTGATACCGACGTCGCCATCTCGTTCGCGCTACCGGCTAATTCCAGCATCCTGCCTGCGGCCTGATCCATCTCCGCCGCTTTGCCCGACACATCTGTCACCACGCCGGTTACCTCTTCCGCCATTTTGACATTGTCGGTCGTGATCGACCAGGCTACCATCGGCCCCAGATAGCTACCATCATCATCCGCAATTGCAGAGACATCCAGCCTGAGCGATTCGGGACCAACCGCAATGTTGGCCGAATGCGGCAGGTTCGAGGGGTCGGACAAAAGCTTGCGCTGATGCGGCGGATGTTTGTGAAAAATATCGATGTTCGAACCAATGATGTCGACGGCCCTGATCGGTAGATGTTGCTCGATCTGTTTCAGGGTTGTGATGCTGGTTTCGTTGGCATAGTTGATATCAAAGGTATCCGGATCACAGGTCATCACATTGATCGGCATTTTGTCGATCATCTGGAACAGGCGCTTGGTTTCTCGCTCAGATTTCAACTTTTCCGTTATAACTGACCATGTGAGCATAGCTTTTTCATAGCTGCCATCCGCACCGTCAATCGCTTCGATGTGAAGTTCAAGAATTTCTTCTCCGAGCGTGATTGTGGCGGTGTGCGGCAGGTTGCCCCTATCGGCCAGCAGCCTGCGCTGAAACTCTGGCTTCTTATGGAAAATATCGATACAGGTACCAACAATATCATCAGCTTTGATATCGAGGAGATGTTCGATCGATTTTAGTAGTTCAATTGACTTTGGGTTAGCGTAATCAACAACCAAACTGGAAACATCGCAGGTCATAATAGCGGCTGGAACCGCATCCAGCATGGCGGTTTGAACCACCTGATTGGCTTGATCCACCAAATTTTCAGATTCAATATTCGTTTGCACATTCATTGGTCGTTTCCATTCCTAGTATAAAGTTAGTATGAAACACGACCCCCATTTTCGTTATCCATCAATCGCAGAAAATAGTTAAAATTTTATGTAATTTGATTTCACGGGCATATTACCGACAACCGGCCTTTTTTTTCGCTGTTGATCTAACACCTGAAACGGACTTGATGCGCGAAGAAAATCAAGAGGCCACACTCACCTTTCGAAGTTTTTGAAAGATCGAAGCAAAACAAATTGACAAAGGGATACAGAGGCAAGCTTCTCTGCACTTCCCCCCGGCAAATCAATCTGATACAAGCCCCCCATGAAATTTGTTGATCAAACCAGAATATTCCTGAAAAGCGGACCGGGCGGGAACGGATGCGTTTCCTTCCGGCGTGAAAAATACGTGGAATTTGGCGGCCCTAATGGCGGCGACGGCGGCAAAGGCGGCGATGTTGTTATCGAGGCGATCACCGGCCTGAACACGCTCGTTGATTACCGCTACAAACGCCACTACAAAGCCCAAAAAGGCCAGCACGGCATGGGCCGCGACATGACCGGTGCTGGCGGTGATGATCTGGTTATGCAAGTGCCCGTTGGCACCCAGGTTTTTGACGAAGACCGGGAGTTCATGATCGCCGATTTGATGAAAGTCGGTGACCGGGTGGTTCTCGCACAGGGCGGCGAAGGCGGGCTGGGCAACACCAAGTTTAAAACCTCAACCAACCGCGCGCCCCGGCGCACTACGCCCGGCGGCGAAGGCGAGGAAATGTGGGTGGTACTGCGGTTGAAGCTGATCGCAGATGCGGGCTTACTTGGCCTACCCAACGCAGGCAAGTCCACTTTCCTGAGTGCTGTATCACGCGCAAAACCAAAAATAGCCGACTATCCCTTCACCACCATCCGGCCCCAATTAGGCGTGGTCGGTGTCGGGCAAAATGAATTTGTTATGGCTGATATTCCGGGCCTTATTGAGGGTGCCAGCGACGGCGTTGGTCTTGGGCACCGCTTCCTCGGACATATTGAGCGCTGCGGCGTGCTGTTGCATTTGATCGACGCCACCGAAGAAGATGTGGTCGCAAGTTACGAGACCATCATGGGCGAAGTCACCGCATACGGCGGCGACTTGACCGGCAAGCCAATGATTATTGGCCTGAATAAATGCGACGCCGTGCCCGAGGATGAGCTGGAAGAAAAACGCCTTGCGCTTACTGATGCAGCCGCACGGCCTGTTATGGTGCTGTCCGGCGTTACCGGTGAGGGTGTCAAGGAAATGCTGTCGGCCCTGTGGGACGTGGTCAAGGAAGACATTGCAAAACGTGCCAGCGAGGACGGCCTCGAAGAAGAACAGGGGCCCGCCGCTGCCGGGGAGTGGTCACCCGTTTGACGACGCGCGCCCAAGGCAGACCACAGGAACCAATCATGAGCACACTCACCAGCCAATCACAGCTATCAAGCGCCCGGCGCGTTGTGATCAAAATTGGCTCGGCCATGCTGGTAGACGCTGAAAGCGGTGCGCTTAAAAAAAACTGGCTACAGGCACTGGCCGCCGACATTTCCAGCCTGACCGCTGAGGGAAAACAGGTTGTTTTGGTGTCGTCTGGCGCTGTCGCGCTTGGACTGTCGGGCCTAGGCCTGACCCAGCGCACCAGCCGCCTTGAGGATGCGCAGGCTGCGGCGGCAATTGGCCAGATTAAACTGGCGCAGGCTTACCAGAATGAATTTGCAAGCGTTAACCTGACCATCGCCCAGATTTTGCTGTCCATCGATGACCTGGAACACCGCCCACGGTACCTGAACGCCCGCAATACCGTAGAAACCCTGCTGGAGAACGGCGTGATCCCCGTCATCAACGAAAACGACAGCGTGGCGACCAGTGAAATTCGTTTCGGCGACAACGACCGACTAGCGGCCCGCGTGGCGCAGATGATGCGCGCCGACCTGCTGCTGCTACTCAGCGATATTGACGGGCTTTACTCAGCCGATCCACGCAAAAATGCAAATGCCAAATTAATCCCCCATATCGGCGACATCACGCCCGAAATTGAGGCCATGGCTGGCCCACCTGCCGAGGTAACAGTTGGCACCGGCGGCATGATTACCAAAATAATGGCCGCGAAAATCGCGCTGGCAGGGGGCTGCTCGATGGTGATTATGGATGGGCGCACGCCATCGCCTATCGAGCGGTTGTCGGGCTGCGAACAATCAACACTATTTACCGCGTCGGGCGACCCGCTGACGCTGCGCAAGCAATGGATACAGGGCATGATGGCCCCCAAGGGTTTTATCCATATCGATGCAGGTGCGGTAATCGCGCTGAAAAAAGGCGCAAGCCTTCTACCCGCCGGTGTAACATCGGTAGAGGGGAGTTTTCGGCGCGGCGACCTGGTCGCCTGCATGGGACCAGATGGGCATTTATTTGCCCAGGGCCTGATCTCCTACGACGCCGTGGACGCCGACCGCATCGCCGGGGTAAAATCGACGGACGTGATTAATATTTTGGGCTATGCTGGCCGGGCATCCCTGATCCACCGTGATGACTTGGTGGTGATCTAAATGGCAGAAGGCACACAAGACATGTTCGATGTACAGAACATAAAAACAGCGATGGACCAACTGGGCGCGCAAGCCCGGGATGCGTCCAAAAAAATCGCCCTGGCCACAACGGAACAGAAAAACCGTGCGCTGACCGTTGCCGCTGACGCGCTTCGTTCTCGCGAGCCTGAAGTTCTGGCCGCAAACGCGCAGGATATCGAGTTCAGTACCCAAAAAGGACTGTCTCCTGCCATGATTGACCGCTTACTTCTGGATACAGATCGTATCGAGGCAATCGCCGCAGGATTGGAAGCTATTGCAGCCCTTCCGGACCCGGTGGGCGACGAACTGGCCCGCTGGGATCGCCCAAACGGCCTTGATATCTGCCGGGTTCGCGTGCCGCTTGGTGTTATCGGCGTAATCTATGAAAGCCGCCCTAACGTAACAGCAGATGCAGGTGCACTGTGCCTGAAAGCGGGCAATGCGGTTATCCTGCGTGGCGGCAGCGAAAGCTTTCATTCCAGCGAGGCGATCCATGCCTGCCTTGTTGAAGGGCTGAGAGCAGCCGCGTTGCCGGATCACGCAATTCAGCTGGTGCCAACCCGTGACCGGGCCGCGGTCGGCTGTATGCTGACCATGTCAGACACCATTGACATTATCGTGCCGCGCGGCGGTCGCTCGCTGGTGGAACGGGTGCAAAATGAAAGCCGGGTGCCGGTATTTGCGCACCTGGAAGGCATTTGCCATGTCTATGTCCACGAAGACGCCGACGCCGACAAAGCGCTGGCAATCGCAGTAAACGCCAAAATGCGCCGCACCGGCATTTGCGGCGCCGCTGAAACCCTGCTGGTCGACCGGGCAGCGGCGCATATGCTGCCTGCTATCCTGGATGGTCTGGTGGAAAAAGGCTGTGAAATTCGCGGCGATGCGGACACGCAAAAAATAGACCCCCGCGTGGTTCCTGCAACCGAGGGTGATTGGCACACCGAATATCTCGACGCTGTAATAGCGGTCAAAATCGTCGAAAACCTTGACGCCGCGCTTTCGCATATCGCAGCCTATTCGTCGAACCATACCGACAGTATCATCACCGAAAATACAGCGGCCGCCGAGACATTCCTCAATCAGGTCGACAGCGCTATTGTCATGCATAATGCATCGACCCAGTTTGCAGACGGCGGCGAATTTGGCATGGGTGCGGAAATCGGCATCGCCACCGGGCGCATCCACGCGCGCGGCCCGGTTGGCCTGGAACAATTGACCAGTTTCAAATATCAGGTCCGCGGCAGCGGCCAAACGCGCCCTTAGTCGCGTAATGGTCAAACCATCACATTCCCTTCCCCTCATGCAGCTTGCCAGCCGGTGGCGCGGGCGCACGGTCGGGCTGTATGGTGGCAGCTTTAACCCGGCGCACGAAGGTCACCTTCATGTGGCGTCAGAGGCGATAAAGCGGTTGAGGCTGGACGGCGTGTGGATGATGGTCAGCCCTGGCAACCCGCTGAAAGACCAAGCCGAAATGGCCGAGCATAAGCGCCGCACAGAAAGCCTGCAGGAAATAGTCGGCGATCACCCCAAAATAACAGTGACCGACATCGAAAAGAAAATCGGCACCCGTTACAGCGTAGACACCATCAAAGCCCTGCAAACCGCCATGCCTCAAACCCTCTTCGTATGGATCATGGGTGCGGACAATTTGGCGACTTTTCATCGTTGGCACAAATGGCGCGAAATCACCCAAATGCTACCCATTGCGATTTTTGATCGTCCGGGGTATTCTGTTGGTGGTTTGAACAGCAGATTCGCGCGTCAATACGGCCAAAATCAAGTGCCATACCGCCAATTGTTATCAAACCATGCACCGGCCTGGGCCTTTGTTCCTATTCCAAGGCACAGCGGTTCGGCCACAAATATTCGTCGCCTTAAAGGCAATAAATGGTGGCGATAAATTGAAAGGAAGCCTACTTGCACGCATCATCGGAGACGCATAGCGTCACTGATCCTGTCCCGGCATTGAGCGCCGAGGATCTTTTGAAGTCCGTCATTGCATCCCTGGATGACAATAAGGCGGAAGAAATCACCTCCATCGATTTAGCAGGTAAAACCGGAATCGCTGACTTTATGGTCATCGCAACCGGTGGGTCGCAGCGCCAGGTTGCGGCACTGACCGACTATGTGGTCAAGGGCCTGAAAGCGCTGGGCCACAAGGACATGGTTGTTCAGGGTCTGGAACAGGCCGACTGGGTCTTGATCGACGCAGGCGACGTAATCGCCCATATTTTCCGGCCAGAAGTTAGAAGCTTCTATAATCTGGATAAATTATGGACGACCGACGTTGATGCTGAACAGCCCGCGGGTGCCAGCGATTCAAATGATCGGGTATTGAACTAGAGGCATACCCGCCCGTTTTGAACGCTTGTTTCGGCTGCAACCAATATAGTCAAACCGGAAACCGGGCACAGGCCGCGGAGAGGCTCTTTTGCACATTTCAATCATCGCAATTGGCAGAATGCAACGCGGCGCTGAACATAGCCTGATGACCCAGTATCTGGGGCGTCTGCCCTGGAAGCATTCCGTTACGGAAATCGAAATCAAAAAACAGTCCGCCAACACAGTGGAGCGCAAAGCACGCGAGGCCGAGAAGCTGCTGGCCGCCGTGCCAGCGGGCGCGACTATCGTGGCGCTCGATGAGGGCGGCAAGGCCCTTACCTCACGCGCGCTGGCGGCAAAAATTGACGACTGGCAGGCAACCGGTGCGCACGACATCGCCTTCATTATTGGCGGTGCCGACGGGCTGGACGCAAGTGTTAGGGCAAAGGCACAGCTGAAACTCGCTTTTGGCTCGCTGACGTGGCCGCATATGTTGGTACGGACGATGCTGGCCGAACAAATTTACCGCGCATGGTCAATTAATGCTGGGCATCCGTATCACAGGGATTAAACTGGGTTTATTCGTACTTTTTAGGACTGTTTCAATGACGAACGAGGGTAATTCGGTGAAGAAACCTGTGGTGCTTTGCATTCTGGATGGTTGGGGTTACCGCGAAGACGTACAGGACAATGCGATCAAGCAGGCTCATACGCCGACCTATGACCGCCTGTGGAACAGCTGCCCGCGCGGGTGGTTAAAAACCAGCGGCCTGGCGGTGGGCCTGCCAGACGGTCAAATGGGCAACTCTGAAGTTGGTCATATGAATTTGGGCGGTGGCCGGGTTGTCTTGCAGGACCTGCCCCGCATTGATGCCGCGATTTCAGACGGCAGCCTGGCGACGAACCAGGAACTGGTCACCTTTATGGAAAAGTTGAAAGCAACCGGTGGCGCGGCACACTTGATGGGCCTGTTGTCACCGGGCGGTGTACATAGTCATCAGGACCATATGGCTGCGCTGGCGAATATTCTTAGCGGCGCAGGCATAACCGTTCATATCCATGCCTTCCTTGATGGCCGCGACACGCCGCCCAGGTCTGCGCTGGATTTTGTGGCGAAGTTCGAATCCGACTTGTCTCATCCCCATCTAGCGGCAATTGCGACCGTTACCGGGCGCTACTACGCCATGGACCGCGACCAGCGCTGGAACCGGGTTGAGCAGGCCTACCGAGTGATATCCGAGGCCAAGTCTGACAATTCCGCCAGTTCCGCAACCGCCGCCATTGAGGCAGGCTACGGCCGTGACGAAAATGATGAGTTCATTAAACCAACGGCTTTAGCAGGCTACAGCGGCATCGCCGATGGCGACGGCCTGTTAATGGCAAACTTCCGTGCTGACCGCGCGAGGGAGATATTGGCTACGCTCTTGGACCCGAACTTTGACGGGTTTGCACGCGGCACGCCGCCACCCCTGAGTGCGGCCCTTGGAATGGTTGAATATTCAACTGCACTCTCCCGTTTTCACCCGATGATGTTCCCGTCAATTGAGGTCAAAAACAGCCTCGGTGAAGTGCTCGCCGACAACGGCGTTGCCCAGTTGCGAATCGCGGAAACAGAAAAATACGCCCATGTGACCTTCTTTTTCAACGGCGGGGTCGAGCCGACCTTTGAAGGCGAAGACCGTATTTTGGTACCCTCGCCTGATGTGGCCACATACGATCTGAAGCCTGAAATGTCGGCCTACGAGGTGACTGCCGAGCTGGAGCAAGCGATTGCCAGCGGAAAATACGGTGCCATCATCGTCAATTTCGCCAATCCGGACATGGTTGGCCACACCGGCGTGATGTCCGCAGCAATAAAAGCGGTGGAGACGATCGACGCCTGTATCACCAGGCTGGAAGTTGCCGTAAAAAATGCAGGGGCTGCCCTGTTGGTTACCGCAGACCACGGCAACGTTGAAATGATGATGGACCATGAGAGCGGCCAGCCACACACGGCGCACACGTCGTTCGATGTGCCGCTGTTACTGGTCAATCACGATGGGCCGCTATCAGACGGCAGCCTCGCGGATATTGCACCGACCATGCTGTCAATCATGGGCATCGACCAGCCCGCCCAGATGACTGGCAAAAACCTCGTCGGCGCGCAAGATTAACTGAATTGGAAAAAGTAAACTGAACAGACCCTCCACAGCAATTATCGCCTTGAAACTACGCGGTTTAACAGCGTGTCTAGTGGCAACAGCTGTGCTTTGGGTCATGGTGCCAAGCGGTGCGAACGCCCAGGAAAACCCCTCTGTTGCCAAGGAAAAACTGGAAGAGCTTGAAGCCGAAATAATCGCAAGCGAGCGCCAGCAGGATATCCTTACCCGTCAGTCGAAACGCGCGCTGGCGGCGGCCGACAAGGTTTCGTCGTCGCTGATCGCCGGGGCCAGAGACATTCAAGTTGCCGAAGGGAATGTATCACGCCTTGAGACCCGCATTACCGCGCTGGAGGCGGACATGGCTGAAAAACGTACCGCTCTGCTGGCCAACAACAATAATATCGTCGAGCTGGTTGCGGCGGTAGAGCGACTGTCGAAAAGGCCTGCTGTCCTTAGCCTGTTGAAGCCCGGCGACGCGCTGACAACAGCGCGCTCAACAAGCCTGATGGCATCACTGATTCCCGCAATTGACGCCAAAGCCAGTAGATTGCGCACAGACTTGACACAGTTGGCTGCTATTCAAATCCGGCTGTCAGACGAACGTTTCAACCTGAAAGATGGCCTTGAGCTATTAACCAAAAATCAACAAAAACTTGCTTCACTGTTCGAAAGCAGGCGCACGGAAGCAGGGCAGGCAAGTGCCAGAGCCAAGGAACTGGCCCGCGAACTGCAAGCCTTCAGCCGCGAAGTTAACTCGCTAAGGGAATTGATCGCGAAACTGGAACAACAGGCCGCAAAACAACGGTCACTGGCGACTAGGCGTGATACGCCCAACACAGTGGAACGGCCGTTTAGCAGCCTTGGCAAAGCGTTGAGCGAACTGAAAGGTCAGCTGCCCTACCCGGCGATTGGCTCGATAAGCCAGCGATTTGGAGCCCGCGACGGGGTTGGCAGCGCCAAAGGAATAAGGATCAAGACCCGCGCCAGCGCGCAAGTTATTTCGCCTTATGATGGCAGCGTTGTATTTGCCGGGCCGTTTAGAAACTATGGTCTACTGTTGATCATTGACCACGGAGGTGGTTACCATAGCCTGCTCGCTGGGTTTGAAACGCTGCAAAGCGCCATTGGCCAGTGGGTATTGATGGGGGAGCCCATCGGAACCATGCCGTCTGATTCTGGCCAAGGCGGCGGCAACCAAGCTGGGTCGGGTGAGCTTTATTTGGAACTGCGACGAAGCGGTGCAGCGATTAACCCGCTACCGTGGCTGCAAAAACAAACGGCCAGCGCCCGCTAGGTGCCTGCCGCGTAACGAGTAAACCCCGGGTTGGGGTGTAAATGATGAAAGGTTTCGACATGCGTAAACTGTTAACCGGCGCATTGATGGCATTGGCAATTTCGCTGCCCGGGCTGTTGCCCGCGTACGCAAACGCTGCGGGCGACGAGGACGAGTTTTACGAACGCCTCAATACCATGATGCGCATCTTTGATATGGTGCGCAAAGAGTATGTCGACGAAGTTGACGACAAAAAGGTGATCGAAGCCGCTATTCAGGGCATGCTCAAGTCACTGGACCCACATTCCACTTACCTGAACCCTGATGTGTACCAACAGGTTCGCGTGCAGATGGAAGGTGAGTACGGCGGCCTTGGCATCGAAGTTCAAATGGAAAACGGCGTTGTTAAAGTGGTCTCGCCGATCGACGAAACCCCTGCAGCCAACGCCGGCATCCAGGGCGGTGATTTGATTACCCATATCGACGGCACTGCGGTTGTTGGCAAAACCCTGACCGAAGCCGTGAAAGAAATGCGTGGCCCGGTAGGATCGCCGATAACCATCACCGTCATCCGCGAAGAGGAACCCGCGCCGTTTGAGGTGAAAATTACCCGCGAAAAGATTTTGGTACGTTCGGTACGGCACCGGATCGAAGATGAAACCATCGGCTATATCCGCGTGACCACCTTCAATATGCAATCAGGCGTCGGCGTGGAAAATGCGATTGAGAAAATTGTCGATGAATTAGGTGACGATCTGGACGGCGTGATCCTTGACTTGCGCAATAATCCGGGCGGCTTGCTGGACGAAGCGATCCGAATTTCTGACGCCTTCCTTGACCGCGGCGAAATTGTTTCAACCCGCGGTCGCCGCAAGGAAAACAACAGCCGCTGGTATGCCACCACCGGTGATATGCTGGACGGCGTGCCAGTAGTCGTGCTCGTAAATGCCTATTCTGCATCCGCGTCCGAGATTGTTGCTGGCGCACTGCAAGACCACCGGCGGGCAGTATTGCTGGGCGACAGGACCTTCGGCAAGGGCACTGTCCAAAGCGAAATACGTTTGGGCGGCGCAGGCGATCAGGCTGTGCGTCTGACAACTGCGCGCTATTTCACGCCCAGCGGCGCATCCATACAGGAACGCGGTGTCGAGCCGGATATTGAAGTATTATTCCCCAACCAACGCCGTGCCAAATTGCGCCGCGAGGCAGATTTGCAGGGTCATATCACCAACGACCAACGAAGCGAGGACCGTGCCGGTGAATATGATGAACCGCTACCCGAAGGCGTTGCGGACAAGGCAGCCAGGCAGCTTGAGAAACCCGCTGGACAGCCAAAAACTCAGCCAGAAACGCAGCCAGATGTGCCGCCGGAAGATGTGCAGCTTCGTTATGCGATTAAATTGCTGAAAAACATGTCGATGCTGCCCAAGGAACAAATCGCAGAGTTGCAACAGCCGCGCTCACGCTAGAAAATACAATGATGCCGCAAACCGGGTAGTTGCCCGGTTTGTGATTCGTTAAGTATTTGGGCCTATATTCCGACAAAATTATCACTGTTACGAGACTGTTATATGCCGACCAGCTTCAAATCGCTTGCTATTGCCTGGGCTATCACATTGCTGATTGTCGTTGGAGGCGTCTCGCTACTGGAGGTGACCTATGAGGCCGCTGCACCGGTTGACGAACTGGCTGCCTCTGCAGATACCGACGCGACCGGTGAAGCGGTAAAAGAGCCTGAAATACCGTTTAGGCCTATTCCTGTGCAGGCAGTTCCAGGCCTAATGGAAATGACTGACCAAGGCCCGCTGCCGATTATCGCTGCTGATGGCACGCGCCCGTTCGAGACCTATTCTGCAACCGCTATTCAGGCCCCAACCGCCTACAAAATTGCCATCATTGTTTCAGATATGGGCAAGATATCGCGCACAACCCGGCGCGCGCTCAGTGACTTGCCGGAAAATACCACCTTCGCCTTTTCGCCCTTTGGCCAGGGCATCAACGGCTGGGCAGAACAGGCGCGGCGCGCCAACCACGAAACACTGTTGATGATCCCGATGGAGCCAACAAATTACCCGCAGGACGATCCGGGGCCATTAACGCTTTTGGCGGCACAAACACCCAGCCAAAATCTGAATTTGATGCGAGCTTCCCTGTCGAAACTGCAAGGTTATCTGGGCGTGATAAACAACAAAGGCTCGCGCTTCACCGCAGCCAGGGAAAGCCTGCGCCCGATGATGGCAGAATTCCGTGCGCGCGGGTTGATGTATGTTGACAGCCAAACCTCGCAGTATTCCGCAGGCCCAGAGTTGGCGCGCGACACAGGCGTGCCGGTTGCAGTTAACAGCCGACTTGGTTTTCTTGATGAAGAACTTTCAGCGGCTGTGATAAGTGAGCGATTGGACGAACTGGAAAAAATCGCAGCGCGCGACGGCTATGCTGTTGGCATAGCCCGACCCTACCCGGTCTCCATTGATGCGATCCGCATATGGGCGGCTGGCCTTGAGGCCCGCGGCGGTGTGTTGGTGCCGGTTTCCCAGGTTGCTGACAACCAACCAACTACACCCTGATGCAGCCGCAATCCAATCTGCCATACAGACCCTGTGTCGGCATACTTCTCATCAACAGCGACGATAAAATTTTTGTCGGGGAGCGGCGTGATACGCCCGGCGCATGGCAAATGCCGCAGGGCGGCATAGATGAAGGTGAAACGCCCGAGGCGGCGGCCCGGCGCGAACTCAAGGAAGAAACCGGCATAAAGCCTGCGCTGGTGACCATTGAAGCTAAAACCACTGACTGGGTGCTGTATGACCTGCCGCCTCATCTGATCGGGAAGTTATGGCGCGGCCGCTTTGCAGGGCAAAAGCAGCTTTGGTATAAAATGCGCTTCGACGGCGACGACGCGGATATCAACATAAAGACCAAACACCCGGAATTTGGGCGCTGGAAATGGTCTGACCCCACCGATGTACTTGCGGAAATTGTTGAGTTCAAGCGCGGCGTATATTCGGCTGTTCTTGAGGAACTGCTCGGCTAAACACAAAAAAAGCGCCCAAAGGCGCTTAATTCTATGATTTTGAGATTGACTGTCTAAGAAACGATTTCAGACAATACCCTGCGCCATTCGAGCTCGGCTTCAGCTTGGTCACGCGCCATATCATCAGTTGCCGCATTCACTGCATTCTGTGCCTCTGCCATGCCTGCCGCCAACTCGGTGGTGTCCACGCTATCCAGATCAATCATTTCTTCAGCGAGAATGGTCAGGCCAGTATCACTGATCTGTGCCAAGCCACTTTTTACAAACAGCTTCTCTGGCTCACCTGCCTCGGTTTCATATATTTCAATAATACCGGGGCGAATTGTTGACATCATCGGCGCATGCGCTGGCATGGCACCGAAGTCACCGTCAGTGCCAGGCACAACAACCATCGCCACTTCAGCATCTTTCAAAAGACGCTCAGGTGAGACAATTTCCAAATGCAGCGTATCTGTCATGATATCCAACCAATCTTAGCTTATGCCGCGTCCAGCGCCAGCTTCTCAGCTTTTGCAACAGCCTGATCAATACCGCCAACCATATAGAAAGCATTCTCTGGCAGGTGGTCATACTCACCGGCAACAATTGCTTTTGCCGAATTGATTGTGTCTTCCAACTGCACGAACTGACCCGGAAAACCGGTAAAAATTTCAGCAACATGGAAAGGCTGAGACAGGAATTTTTCCATCTTACGCGCCCGCGCAACCACAAGTTTGTCGTCTTCCGACAGTTCATCCATTCCGAGAATGGCAATGATGTCCTGCAGGGATTTATATTTCTGCAGAATTTCCTGAACAGAACGGGCAACCTGATAATGGTCTTCGCCGACAACGTTCGGGTCCATGATGCGCGATGTACTATCCAGCGGATCCACAGCAGGGTAAATACCCTTCTCTGAAATCGCCCGGTTAAGAACCGTAGTTGCATCGAGGTGGGCAAACGATGTTGCAGGGGCAGGGTCAGTCAAATCATCCGCTGGCACATAAACCGCCTGCACAGATGTAATCGAACCCTTTTTGGTTGATGTAATCCGCTCCTGCATGGTTCCCATATCAGTTGCCAGCGTTGGCTGGTAACCCACCGCTGAAGGAATACGACCCAACAGCGCTGATACTTCAGAACCGGCCTGAGTGAAACGGAAAATGTTATCAACGAAGAACAGCACGTCCTGGCCTTCTTCATCGCGGAAATATTCAGCAAGGGTCAAACCGGACAGGGCAACACGTGCACGCGCACCGGGAGGCTCGTTCATCTGGCCGTAAACCAGCGCACATTTGCTTTCGCCTTCCAGGTTAATAACGCCCGATTCGATCATCTCGTGGTACAGATCGTTCCCTTCACGGGTGCGCTCACCAACACCGGCGAAAACCGAATAACCACCGTGGCCTTTGGCAATATTATTGATAAGCTCTTGAATAAGAACTGTTTTACCAACACCCGCGCCGCCGAACAGTCCAATTTTACCGCCCTTAGCGTAAGGGGCGAGCAAATCAACAACCTTAATACCAGTCACGAGAATCGCCTGCTCAGTTGCCTGATCACTGTAGGACGGTGCCTCGGCGTGAATAGGAGCAGTCTTTTTGTGGCCAACAGGTCCGCGCTCATCGATCGGCTCACCGATTACGTTGAGAATGCGGCCCAGTGTTTCCGGTCCAACAGGAACCGAAATCGGGGCGCCGGTATCGACAACCTCAGCACCGCGAACCAAACCGTCGGTCGAGTCCATCGCAATGGTACGAACGGTATTTTCACCCAGATGCAATGAAACTTCGAGAACCAGGCGGTTGCCGCCGTTGTCTGTTTCAAGCGCGTTAAGCATCGCCGGCAATTGATCGTCAAACTGCACGTCGACGACGGCACCGATTACTTGCGTGATGCGGCCAGTGTTATTAGCCATTGGTTACACTCCTTCGTGTAATTTACTACAGCGCTTCCGCGCCCGAGATAATTTCAATCAGTTCTTTAGTAATATTGGCCTGACGGGTCCGGTTATAGGTAATCGTCAGGCTATCAATCATTTCGCCGGCATTGCGTGTTGCATTATCCATCGCAGTCATCCGTGAACCCTGCTCGGAAGCAGCATTTTCAAGAAGTCCGCGATAAATCTGGGTGGCAACATTGCGCGGCAGAAGGTCATCAAGGATAGATGCTTCATCCGGCTCATATTCATATACTGCACCGCCGAGGGCATCAGCTGCGTCGTCGTCTGTTTCAGCAATCGGCGCTGGAATAAGCTGCTGGTTTGTCGGTACCTGCACCAAAACTGACTGGAACTTGGCATAAAACAGCGAAGCAACGTCAAATTCGCCGCGCTCGAACATCGCCAGAATTTCCTGCGCGATTGGCTGGGCATCAGCGAAGGCAAGGCGCTTAACCGCTGACAGATCCTTCAGATCAATGATCCGGTCACCGTGGTCGCGGCGTATAACTGCATAGCCTTTTTTACCGATGCAAAGAATTTTCACCGTCTTGCCGCCAGCTAGCAATTCTTCGATATGAAGCCGGGCAGCCTTGACAATGTTGGTATTAAAACCACCACAAAGCCCACGCTCAGAGGTGGCAACGATAACCAGATGCACGTCTTGCTTGCCAGTTCCGATCAGCAACGGTGAAGAACCCGGTGTGTCCTGAGCTGACGAGCTCAGGCCCGCCAGAACAGATTCCATCCGTTCAGCGTAAGGACGTGCAGCTTCTGCAGCCTCTTGCGCACGACGCAGCTTGGACGCCGCAACCATTTTCATGGCCTTGGTGATCTTCTGCGTCGACTTAACGGACGAAATCCGGTTTTTCAGGTCTTTAAGGCTCGCCATATGTCGCGCCTTTCTCTACTGAGTTCAAACTTAACTAAATGACTTCGCAAAAGCGTCGAGAATTGACTTCAGCTTGGCTGTTGTCTCATCTGACAGTTTCTGCTCAGACGCAATGGTTGCCAGCACGTCAGCATGTTTACTGCGCATTTCTGCCAGATACTGTTCTTCAAAGCGGGTAACGTCCGTTGTCGCGACTTTGTCGAGATAACCGTTCACACCTGCGAAGATAGACACAACCTGTTCTTCAATTGTCAGCGGCGAATATTGCGCCTGCTTCAACAGCTCGGTCAAACGCGCACCGCGGTTCAACAGTTGCTGGGTCGCTGCGTCCAGATCAGAACCGAACTGGGCGAAAGCTTCCATCTCACGGTACTGAGCAAGCTCAAGCTTAATGGAGCCCGCAACCTGCTTCATCGCCTTGATCTGCGCGGCGGAACCCACACGAGATACCGACAGACCAACGTTAATCGCCGGGCGGATACCTTTGTAGAACAGCTCAGTCTCAAGGAAAATCTGACCATCTGTAATCGAAATCACGTTGGTTGGGATGTATGCAGATACGTCGCCAGCCTGTGTTTCAATGATTGGCAGGGCCGTCAATGAACCACCGCCAGCGGCATCAGACATTTTCGCAGAACGCTCAAGCAGGCGACTGTGAAGATAAAATACGTCACCAGGATATGCTTCGCGTCCAGGGGGGCGACGAAGAAGAAGTGACATCTGACGGTAAGCAACAGCCTGTTTGGTCAGGTCATCATATACGATCACGGCGTGCATGCCGTTGTCGCGGAAATATTCGCCCATGGCTGCGCCAGCGTAGGGTGCAAGGAACTGAAGCGGTGCAGGCTCGGATGCGGTTGCTGCAACAACGATGGAATACTCCATCGCGCCTTTTTCTTCCAGCATCTTCACAATCTGCGCAACAGTGGAGCGCTTCTGACCAACCGCAACATAAATGCAGAACAATTTCTCATTGTCTGCAACGGCGTCGTTCGTCAGCTTTTGGTTGATGAATGTGTCAATCGCAACAGCGGTTTTACCAGTTTGGCGGTCACCAATGATAAGTTCGCGCTGTCCGCGGCCAACCGGCACCAGTGCGTCGATGGCTTTAAGGCCAGACTGCATGGGCTGATCAACCGATTTCCGAGGGATAATGCCAGGGGCTTTCACTTCAACGCGGGTGCGCTCGACATTGTCGATCGGGCCTTTGCCATCGATGGGGTTACCCAGCGCGTCTACAACGCGGCCCAGCAAACCTTTACCTGTTGGAACGTCCACAATAGCGCCGGTCCGCTTGACGATGTCGCCTTCGCGAATGCCCTGGTCATTACCGAAGATAACGACACCAACATTGTCGCTTTCCAGGTTCAGCGCCATACCTTTAACGCCGCCGGGGAATTCGACCATTTCACCAGCCTGAACATTGTCGAGGCCGTAAACACGGGCGATACCATCACCAACTGAAAGAACGGTACCAACTTCTGAAACTTCAGCGTCAGTGCCAAAATTTGCGATCTGATCCTTCAGGACCTTAGAGATTTCCGCCGCACGGATGTCCATTATTGAACCCCTTTCATAGCGATTGCGAGGTTATCGAGTTTGGTTTTCAAAGAGCTATCGACCATGCGAGAGCCAACTTTCACTTTCAATCCGCCAAGCA
>JAJFIT010000035.1 GCA_021774775.1 Alphaproteobacteria bacterium
TTCTCGCGCCTCAACTTACTGGAATTGTGTCTGCAGTTCTGCTGCAGCAAGCTGTCGCAAACAGCGTGTGCGCCGAGGTGTTCATCCGGGTGGTTGGCAGCGACGACAGCCAACAGCTAAACAGTGAATTTCGCGGTAAGGACCATGCAACAAATGTGCTGTCATTTCCCGGCGTGGAGCCAGATGATTTAGCATCGGCAATGGCGGCTTCTGCTGCCGGTGGCCCGCCAGTGATGCTGGGAGATATCATCATCGCAGCACCGGTTGTAACAACCGAAGCTGCGGCGCAAGGCAAGTCGGTTCTGGATCATTTTTATCATTTAGTAACCCACGGTCTTTTGCATTTGCTGGGTCATGACCATATAGAAGACACTCAAGCAGAAAAAATGGAAGCGATTGAGATTGTGATTTTGGCAGAAATGGGCATTGCAAACCCCTACAACGCGGCCCCTATGGTTCGGGGTAAAAGCCATGACCGATAAGCCGCCTGCTGCTGACACCCTGAACGGGGCTGCAAACGCGCGCACGTCAGGCGGCTTCTTGCGGTCTGTTAGGGCGTTTTTCGGCGCGAAATCAGGCGAAGTTTCGCTCCGGGAAAGTCTTGAAGACGCCATCGAAGAACATGAGGAAGGCAGCAACACCGTCAGCCTGGGCGACAAAGAACGCGAAATGCTGTTCAATGTGCTTGAATACGGCGAGCTACGCATTGACGACGTGATGGTGCCGCGCGGCGACATTGTCGCGGTGCCGAGCAATATTTCCTTCGCTGATCTGGTGGCGATATTCGCTGAAGCCGCCCACTCGCGCATGCCGGTTTTCGGCGATACGCTCGACGATGTTGTCGGCATGGTGCATGTGAAAGACACGCTCAAGCTGATCGCCGATGGCAGCGATCCCAAAATATTTAAAATGGCATCTATCCAGCGCCCGGTTCTTTATGTGCCAGCCTCCATGCGGGTGATTGACCTGCTTGCCAAAATGCGGGCGTCGCGCACTCATATGGCTGTCGTTGTTGACGAATACGGCGGCACTGACGGGCTGGTGACCGTTGAGGATATGGTCGAGGAAATTGTTGGCGAAATCGAAGACGAGCACGATTCGGTCGACGAGCCCGATCTGGTACCGCTTGGCGGCGGCGGTTATGACGCCGATGCGCGGGTTGATATTGAAGAGCTGGAAGAAACCCTCGGCATTGACCTGACGCTGGATGAACGGTCGGAAGATGTGGATACACTGGGTGGTCTGGTTTTTCTACTGGTGGACCATGTGCCGGATATCGGCGAGGTTGTTGTGCATGAAACCGGCTACCGGTTTGAAGTTCTGGACGCCGATCCGCGCCGTATACGCAAAATTCGTATTCATCCGCCGACAAAAGCCAAACCCGCAGCAGGTAAAAAACACGCTGATCAGCAGCAACAGGCCGCTGCGGACGATGCCGCGCAATCTGACCACAGCGAGGCATCGTGACCGAAGGCCGCGCCAGCAAATCAGGCGCCAGCAAATCAGGCGCCAGCATATCTTCCGCCAGCATATCTTCCAATGAAGGGACAGCGAACTCCAGCGACGAAACGGCGACAGCTGTTGAGCTTGCTATCCGGCCGGTGGCCGCCCTCAAACGCTGGATGAACGCCAGGCCCAGGTGGCGTTTTCCGCTGGTGGCTTTTCTTGCCGGTGCGCTCCTGACCGCGACATTTGCACCGCTCAGTTTCTTTCCTGCCGCCTTTGTTGCCTTCCCCTTGATGATCATTTTGATCGATTGCGCCGCATCGCGGCAGCAAGCGTTCGCGTTTGGTTGGTGGACCGGCTTCGGTTTGTTTTCCGTCGGCCTGACCTGGATCGGTCATTCCTTCAGTCAGCAGGACAATGTGCCCCAAATACTTGCCCCTTTCGCCATTCTCGCACTGGCGGGGCTGATGGCACTTTACATCGCGGCAACATTTTGGGTGGCTCGCCGCTTTTGGGTTAAGGGTGCGCTCAGGGTAATTTTGTTCGCCGCCATATGGATGTTGTTTGAATATGCCCGCGGGTTTCTGTTCACCGGGTTCCCGTGGCATCTGGCGGGTAGCATGTGGGCCGACTGGATGCCAGCTGCGCAGATTGCCTCTGTTACCAGTATATACGGCTTGTCGGCGCTGACTGTATTGGCGGCCTCCGCTCCGGCAGCCCTTTTGGCGGGCCGGTTGAAACCTTTGATAATTGGGTTGGCTATTGTGCCTGCGATTGTCCTTGGCGGCGGAGTGCTATGGGGGCAGTCCCGATTGGCAGTTAACGAAACCCAATATGACCTTTCGGTCAGTCTGCGGGTGGTACAGGCCAACATCAAACAGCGGGAAAAATGGATTCCCCACCTTATTGATGATCATTTCAACAAGCATTTGCGCCTGTCCCGTACCGGCAGTGACCGTGGGAAGGCCGAAGGGGTGAAGCTGCTGATATGGCCGGAAGCTGCGGTTCAGCGGCAGAATTTTGACCGCGAAGCTTCGTTGCTGCGCTGGCGCATGGCACGCATGCTTGATTTCGGCTCCTACGCTATTACCGGCACCCCCAGGTACCAGCAATTTCCCGGCCAGACAAAATATTACAATAGCCTTGTTGCCTTCAATTCGCGCGGCCAGCTTCATGCAAGATACGACAAGGTTCGTTTGGTGCCGTTCGGCGAATTTATGCCGTTCAGAGGGTTTTTTAGCGCAATTGGCTTGTCCGCGCTTGCGGGCAATTCGTTCGATCACGGCGCGGGGGCACAAACCATATCCCTGCCCGGCGTACCGTCCTTTTCGCCGATGATTTGCTACGAAATAATTTTCCCGGGAACGGTACCAACAGGGGCCGACCGACCGTCGTGGTTGTTGAATGTCACCAATGATGGCTGGTTTGGCCTCACCAACGGGCCGTATCAGCATTTGGGTTTGGCCCGGTTCCGCGCCATTGAAGAAGGTTTGCCGATTGTGCGTTCGGCCAATACCGGTGTCAGCGCTATCATCGATGCATACGGCCGCACTGTATTGAGCCTTGGTCTTGACCGTGAAGGGGTGCTCGACAGCCCGCTGCCGCGCCCGATTGCGGCACCAGCTTATTCAACTGCGTTTAAAATGATGATGACGCTTAGTGTGTGTCTGATCGTCATTCTGGGTTTTGTCGTCGCCCCTATGCGTCGCCGTCGGGCAAAGTGACCCCGTAATCGATAAAACCCCTTTTCCGATTGCCGCCGGTGCGATATAGCCGCGCTATGACCGACATACCTGAAAACACACCTGACGACCCATCTGAAGACCCATCTGGCTTTCAGCCGCCCGAGCTGCGCTTTTTTGGTCGCCGCAAGGGACCGTCTTTGTCTGACCGAAAGCAAAGCCTGATCGATGACCTGTTACCAACAATTTCGGTGCCGGTGGACGGTGCGGACAGCGGCGAGGGTCGAGCCATTGATCTTGACGGTTTGTTCAAGGGTAAAGCCCAGCGTTACTGGCTGGAAATTGGGTTTGGCAAAGGCGAGCATCTGGCGTGGCAGGCGCAGAAAAACCCAGACATTGGTCTGATTGGCTGCGAACCCTACTTAAACGGCGTCGCTGGTCTTCTGTCTTTCATCGACGACGAGGCCATTAACAATATCCGCATCTACGGCGATGACGCCCGCCATGTGCTCAAGGCGCTGCCGGACGCATCGCTGGAGCGAGTGTTTCTTATTCACCCAGACCCGTGGCCCAAGCGCCGTCACGCCCGGCGGCGGTTCATAAACCCGCCCAATCTGGATCAGATTGCACGGGTATTGACTGACGGCGGTGAGTTTCGAGTCGGTACAGACCATCCAATTTACCGCGAATGGACCGCCTTGCAGATGTCCCTGCGTGATGATTTTGTCTGGCTGGCCGAAGGCCCGGCTGATTGGCAGGCCCGACCGGATGACTGGCCAGAGACCCGCTATGAGGCCAAAGCCCTTGAAGGAAAAGCAACTTATTTCCGTTATCGGCGCGCCGCGCGCTGAACCTTGCCCTTGTCTGCCGAAAACCCTCAACGACAGATTTTAGCCAAAACCGTTGATTCTGGCTTGCAGCCACCGGGACTTGTCGGTATATAGAGGCCACTTCTCCTAAATTGATGGTAAAGTTTAGGGTGGGCCTTGGCCCGCTCGGCCATACCTCATACGCGGTGTCTTGCCGGATAATTTGTCAGCAAAACACTCAAACCAAGGGGAAGCCTGAAAGGATAATGAGCGTGACAGAAGCATCGGTTCAGATACGGGAACTGATTGAACCGACAGTCGAAGGGCTGGGGTTTGAGCTTGTGCGCGTGACATACGGCGGTGGCCGTAAGCCGACTTTGCAGATTATGGCAGAGCGCCCCGACGGCACCATGGGTGTTGAAGACTGCGCCATCCTGTCGCGTGAAGTGTCGCTTATTCTGGATGTTGAAGATCCGTTACCGGGCGAGTTTTTGCTGGAAGTAAGTTCGCCGGGCATTGATCGGCCGCTGACGCGGGCGAAAGATTTTGAGCGTTGGGTTGGCTTTGAAACTAAAGTCGAACTGGATAACCAGATGGAGGGACGCCGCCGGTTCAAGGGCCGGATGACTTCTTTCAATGGGTCGGAAGTGGTTATTGAGACGGACGAAGGCGAAGTTGTTCTGCCGTTTGGCGAAATTTCGAAAGCGAAATTGATCCTGACGGATGAGTTATTGGAAGCGGTGCAAAAACAGGCATCAAATGAAACCGCAGGCACCGAATAATCGGTGTCAGCGCAAGCCCTTGCGGGCGATGAAAACAGGAAGCTGTCGGGGGCGACGCCCTCTCAAGCGATGGAGTATTAGTGATGGCAACAGCTGTCAGTGCAAATAGGCTGGAACTTCTGCAGATTGCAGAACTGGTTGCGCGTGAAAAAGTTATCGATAAGGAAATTGTGCTCGAAGCGATGGAAGATGCCATCCAGAAAGCAGCACGGTCCCGCTATGGTGCGGAAAATGAAATTCGCGCTCAGATTGATAAGAATACCGGCGATATTCGCCTGTTCCGCGTTCTGGAAGTTGTCGAGGAAGTTGAAGAGCCCGCCGTGCAAATCAGCCGTGAAGACGCTCGCAACGACAAGCCCGACGCTGAAGTTGGTGACTATCTGGCCTCCAGCCTGCCGCCGATGGATTTTGGTCGCATCGCCGCCCAAACCGCCAAACAGGTTATCGTTCAAAAAGTGCGTGACGCTGAACGTCAGCGCCAGTATGAAGAATTTAAAGACCGGGTTGGTGAAATCACCACTGGTATCGTCAAGCGGGTTGAATACGGTAACGTGATTGTCGACCTGGGCAACGCAGAAGCCATTATGCGCCGCGATCAGGTGATCCCGCGCGAACATGTGCGCCAGAACGAGCGTATGCGCGGTTTTATTTATGACGTGCGCCGCGAAAACCGTGGCCCGCAAATTTTCATGACCCGCACCAAGCCCGAGTTTATGGGTGCTTTGTTCGCTCAGGAAGTGCCTGAAATTTATGATGGCATCATTGAAATTCGCTCGGTCGCTCGTGATCCGGGTAGCCGTGCCAAAATCGCGGTTATCTCCAATGATGGTTCCATTGACCCTGTGGGTGCTTGCGTTGGTATGCGCGGTTCGCGCGTGCAGGCTGTTGTTAATGAACTTCAGGGCGAGAAAATTGACATCATTCCATGGTCGCCAGATGTGGCATCTTTCATCGTTAATGCACTGCAGCCTGCTGAAGTTGCCAAAGTGGTGATGGACGAAGAGCGGTCTCGTGTTGAAGTTGTTGTGCCCGATGACCAGCTGTCGCTGGCAATTGGCCGGCGCGGTCAGAACGTACGGCTTGCAAGCCAGCTGACCGGTTGGACCATCGACATCATGACTGAGGCGGAAGAAAGTGAGCGTCGTCAGGAAGAATTTATGGCCCAAAGCGCGCGCTTTATGGAAGCGCTTGATGTGGACGACACGCTGGCCCATTTGTTGGTGGCGGAAGGTTTCACTGAAGTTGAAGAAGTGGCCTATGTAGAACTGCCGGAGCTGCTTGCAGTTGAAGGGTTCGACGAAGATCTGGCCGCTGAACTGCAACGCCGCGCCAACGATTTCCTGGAAGCCGAAGCACGCGCTGCTGATGAAAAACGGGTCGAGATGGGCGTTGAAGACGCGCTGGCTGATGTCGAGGGCCTGACGCCGCAAATGCTGGTGGCACTGGGCGAAGAGCAGGTTAAAACGCTGGAAGATTTTGCGGGCTGTGCCGCAGACGAGCTGACAAGCAAGGAAGATGGCATCTTGCGCACCTTCCCGCTGACCGAGCTTGAAGCCAGTGCGATGATTATGACGTCGCGTGTGGCGCTTGGCTGGATTACAGCCGAAGACGCATTTGGTAGCGAAGAAGAGGAAGCTGAAGAAGCCGCCGAAGACGGCGGAGAGGCGGTCGCTGCTGATGCTGGTGAAGTGGAAGTTGAAGCTGCTGGCGGCGAAGGCGAGGCAGAGACGAAAGAATAAGGCCGGGACATGGACAGCAAAAGGCCAGTCAAGGAGACGCCTGAAAGACTTGGGCCTGAAAGACGCTGCATCCTATCGACCAAAAGCATGCCAACAGATATGTTGGTACGCCTTGTGATCGACCCGGACGGAAAACTGGTTCCCGATGTTGCGGCAAAGTTGCCGGGACGCGGGCTCTGGATCACGGCCAACGGGCCGCTGGTCCGCAATGAGTTAAAAAGTGGTCGCTTGTTAAAAGCAGCCAGCCGGTCTTTGAAGACGTCGCTGAAAAAAGAAGCGGTGTCTTTAGAATTGGTAGAGACAATAACAATGTTGCTAACTAAACGTTGCCTTGATCGGCTGGGTTTGGAGCAGCGGGCGGGAAATCTGGTAACAGGTTTCGACAAGATAAAGGCAGCACTTGCCAAAAAAGGTTCAGGTGAACCGGCTTTGGTTTTTGCGGCTAGCGACGGTGCGGATGATGGCCGCCGGAAAATAAAATCTGCCGTTGGTGCATTGGTGCCTGTCGTGGATTATTTTGACCGGGATCAGTTATCAAATGCGCTGGGACGCGACAATGCGGTTCATGTGTTGGTGCTGGAAAGCGGCGGCACGGAAAAATTGAAGGCCGATATTGGCCGACTGGTGGGTTTGTCTGCTACCGAGTGAAGCAGTTGAAACCCGAGACGCGCTGGCAGTATAAGCGCAGAGGAACGAAGAACAGTATGAGCGACGAAAAGAAATTAACCTTATCCGGACGCACAACCCTTGGTGTTGGTAGAGGTGTCGAAACTGGCCAGGTTCGTCAGAACTTCAGCCATGGTCGCAGTAAAGCTGTGGTGGTTGAGCGCAAGAAAAAGCGCATTCTGACCAAAGGCGGAGCACCAGAGGCCGCGCCAGTCGAACCAGCCAAGTCGGCGGCTCCGGCTCCCAAGGCATATGTTCCCAAGAAACCAGCAGGCGCGTCAGCGGGTTCCCTAACCGACGCCGAAATGGAAAATCGTCAGCGGGTTCTCGGTGAAGCCAATAAGCGTGCGGAAGAAGAAGAAAAACAGCGCGAAGCCCTTGCAGCTGTTCGCGCACAGGAAGATGCCGAGCGCAAAAGCCGCGAAGCTATAGAAGACGCGTCGCGCGACGAGGAAGCGGAAGCGCGCCAACGCGCCGAGGAAGACGCCAAGAAAAAGGCAGAATCGAGCGCGAAAGAAAAGGCAGAAGAAGAGGCTGCCAAGAAAACTGCCGACGATTTGGCCGCTCGTGAAAAGGCTGAAGCCGAAGCGTTGCAGAAATCTGAGCTGGAAGCGAGAGCTGTTCAGCTACGCAAGGCCAGCGAGGCTCGCACGGCAGAAGGCGGCACCAGTGATGCAACCACGCGCGCGGGTAAGCCAAAACGAAAAGACAATAAAAAAGGCGGCGCACAGGACCGCAACCAGCGTGGCCGTGGTCGCGGTGATGACCGGGGCCGTCGTGGTCGATTGACGATCTCCACTGCAACTGCTGGCGATGAGCGCCAGCGTTCGCTTGCTGCTTACAAGCGCGCACAAGCCAAAAAACGCGCCGCTGAAATGGGTGGACAGGTACCTCAAGAGCGCCAAGTTAAAGAGGTAACTGTTCCAGAGTCGATTACTGTTCAGGAGTTGGCGCAGCGCATGGCCGAGAAGGCGAACGCTGTTCTTAAAACCCTGAAGGATATGGAAGTTGATGTAACGCTCAGTGACACTTTGGACCAAGACACCGCGCAGTTGGTGGTGGAAGAATTTGGTCACAAAATTAAGCGGGTGAGCGAATCTGATGTTGAGATCGGCCTGGTCGGGGATGAAGACACAGATACAGATATGGAGCCACGCGCACCGATTGTTACCGTGATGGGTCACGTTGACCACGGCAAAACCTCGCTTCTTGATGCATTGAAGAAGACCGATGTTGTATCAGGCGAAGCTGGCGGTATTACCCAGCATATCGGTGCTTACCAGGTGCCAATTGACGGCGGCAAGATCACGTTCCTTGATACGCCGGGTCACGCGGCCTTTACCCAAATGCGCGCGCGCGGTGCCAGTGTAACGGACATTGTTATTCTGGTGGTCGCCGCCGATGATGGCGTGATGCCGCAAACCATTGAAGCGATCAACCACTCGAAAGCCGCTGGCGTGCCGATGATTGTCGCGATCAACAAAATGGACCGTGAAGGCGCGGACCCAACCCGTGTACGCAACGAATTGTTGCAGCATGAAGTGGTGGTTGAGACCTTCCAGGGTGAAACTCAGGAAGTTGAAGTTTCGGCTATAACCGGCGCGGGCCTTGATAAATTGAAGGAAGCGATTGCGCTGCAGTCTGAAATTCTTGAACTGAAAGCCAACCCGAACCGCGCCGCCGAAGGCGTTGTTGTGGAAGCCAAGCTTGATAAAGGCCGCGGCCCGGTTGCCACAGTGCTGGTTCAGCGCGGCACACTGCGTGTAGGTGACATTTTTGTTGCGGGCGCAGAATCCGGTCGGGTGCGGGCATTGGTCAACGACAAAGGCGCTCAGGTTAAAGAGGCAACACCAAGCCAGCCGGTTGAAGTATTGGGCCTGAACGGCGCACCAGCTGCCGGTGACAATTTCGCCGTGGTTGAAAATGAAGCGCGTGCGCGTGAAGTTGCCAGCTACCGTCAGGACCAGATGCGCAAGCGCCGTCAGGCGGCATCTGCTACACCGAAAACACTGGAGAGCATTTTCTCTAACCTGAAGGACGCTGAGGGCCAGCAAACCTTTGATGTTGTTATCAAAGCTGATGTAATGGGTTCGGTTGAGGCAATCACGTCAGCGCTGGAGAAAGCGGGTAACCAGGATATTCAATGCCGGGTTATCCACGGTGCGGTTGGCGGTATTACCGAAGCTGACATCACGCTCGCTGAAGCGTCAAATGCAATTGTGATGGGGTTCAATGTGCGCCCCAATAAACAAGCGCGCGATGCAGCAGAAACAGACGGCGTCACCATCAAATATTATGCGGTGATTTACGATCTGATCGACGAAGTGAAAGCCGCGATGATTGGCCAGCTTGGGCCAGAATTCAAAGAAAACATCATTGGCCGCGCTGATATCAAAGATGCGTTCCAGGCAGGTAAAGCCGGTAAGGCTGCAGGTTGTATGGTTACAGACGGCGCGATCCGCAACGATTTGAAAGCACGCATTCTGCGCGATGATGTGATTATCTACACGGGTCAAATTGAAAATCTGCGCCGCTTTAAAGATGACGTGAAAGAAGTTAAGTCTGGCCAGGAATGTGGTCTGACCTTCGAGAATTATCACGATTTCAAATCCGGCGATGTGCTCGAAGTTTACGAGCTGGAAGAAATTGAACGTGTTCTTTAAAGGCGCGCGTTCCGCTTCACTGAAAGTAAGTTGATGTCCAGATCCCAGCATACCAGAGGCCAGACCGCCAAATCTCAGGCTGGGGGAACCGGCGGGCCAAGCCTGCGTTTGCTGCGTGTGGGCGAAAATGTGCGCCATGCCATCGCGGCTATCCTGACCCGCGGCGAAGTGCAAGACCCTGATCTGGACGGCAAGTCAGTAACAGTTTCAGAAGTACGCATCAGCCCTGATTTGAGAAATGCTACTGTGTTTGTTATGCCGCTGGGCGGTGATCCCAAGGGTGTGATTACCAAAGCGCTAAATAAAAACAGCGCCTTCCTTCGCGGTGCCATGAGCAAAGTTGTGCATATGAAATATATGCCGCGGCTGACGTTTAAAATCGATGAAAGCTTCGATGAAGCCAGTCATATCGACACCCTGCTGCGTGACCCGAAGGTCAAACGTGACCTTGAAAGCTTCTGAAAAGGATAGATGGGGGTTCTTAGGTGGCAAGGCGCAAAAAAGGTGACAAGGTTGACGGCTGGCTGGTGGTTGATAAACCAATCGGCTTTTCCAGCGCCAAAATAGTCGCCATCGTCAAACGATCCTTCAATGCCCAAAAGGTCGGCCACGGTGGCACGCTCGACCCGCTGGCAACGGGTATTTTGCCCATCGGCCTGGGTGAAGCCACCAAAACCATGCCTTATATTGTCGACGCCACGAAAGAATATGACTTCACGGTAAAATGGGGCTCTGCGACTGATTCGGACGACTGTGAAGGCGAATTTATCCACACAGGCGGTAAAATTCCCACGGAAAGTGAGATTTTAGCGGTCCTTGATGGCTTTATCGGCGCAATCGAGCAGGTGCCGCCCGCCTACAGCGCCATCAAGGTGGACGGTAAGCGCGCCTATGCCCTTTCCCGGGCAGGCGAAGAGGTTCAACTCAAGTCAAGAGTCGTTGAAATTCAATCGCTTACGATAAAACGTAACGACACAAACGCCGGTTCGACCGATTTTCATGTGGTGTGCGGCAAAGGCACCTATGTGCGTTCTCTGGGGCGCGATATTGCGTTGAAACTGGGTACTTTTGGCCACATAACAGCCCTTCGGCGCACGCGGGTCGGCCCTTTTGACCTTAAGGGCGCGATTTCGCTGGAATTGCTGGAGGACTTGAGCCATAGTGCGCGCGCTGCGGGCCTATTGCAGCCTGTAACGACCGCGCTAGACGACATCCCGGCGCTTGCCGTTACGGCTCCGGAGGCCACCGACATCCAAATG
>JAJFIT010000036.1 GCA_021774775.1 Alphaproteobacteria bacterium
TATGAAGGTTGGATGCTTCATCGCGGTACAGTTGCTGTGTGGTCGGCCCGGTTTGCTCAAGCACAGACACCAGGTTAGTTTGCTCGCCGGTAATATTAAGACGCGCATGCACAACCGGCCTGCGCAAATCAGCTTCCAGCAACAGCACTTTCAATCCTGACTTGGCCATCAAGCGGGCATAACACAGAGAAAACGTCGACTTGCCTTCACCTGGCACAGATGATGTCGCCATGATTACTTGCGGCGTGTTTTGCCGCGGCCCCGAGTAGAGCAACGCCGCGTGAACGTTGCGGTGCGCTTCGGCAAAAGACGACGATGGTTTCGTTAGCAGATAATTTTCCACTGACGTGCCCTGAAGCTTGTTAGTTGCCAGCAGAGGAATTATGCCAACACCGCGTAGCCCGAGGTCGGCACGGATTTGCTCCAGGGTTCGATACCCATTATCCAGCGTCTCGAGCAAAAATGCCAAACCAACGCCCAATCCGCCAGCGGCAAATACCACGAGAATAAAAATTAGCTTTTTCTTGGGAAATGATGCGTCAAGCGGTGCTTCCGCGCGGGAAATAATCCGCGCATCCGCCTGCTGAATATCCTGCTGATTGGTGGTTTCCTTGAAGCGCGCCAAAAAGGTCTCGAGCAATATGCGGTTCGCTTCTGCCTCGCGCTCGAGTTCGCGCAATTGAACCTGCGCCCGGTTAACCGCGACATTTTCAGTCTTCAATTGTTGCAGGCTGGCTTCCAAAGCCCGCACCCGCGCCTTGGCAACATCAACTTCGCTTTGTATGCCGTTAACGACCTTCCTGATCTCGAGCCGAATATTGCCTTCAATATCAACCAGCTCCGCTTCAACGTTGATCATCCGGGGGTGTTTGGGGCCATAGCGGGTCGCAAGCTCGGCCCGGTTGCGAAGCACTTCAGACTGTTGCTCACGCAGGCGCTGGATCAACGCTGAATCCAGCACTTCGGCAAGGCCTTCATAGTCAGCCACAGCCGGATCAACGATGTCACTCAGTTGGCTATAACGTGCCTCGGTGCGCGCAAGGTCGGTACGCGCATCAATCAGCCTGGTGTTTAACTGGGTCAACTGTTGATCGGAAACCAGCCCGGCGGTGCCGGACCTGATCAACTGGTTTTCCTCGCGAAAGCCCTGGGCCGCAACTTCCGATGACCGCACATTTTCCCGCAAGTCAAAAATGCGCTCGTTCAACCATTCGTTAGCACGCTGGGTTGCTTCAAATTTTGCTTCGAGCTGATCGGTCAGATACAGGTCAGCCAGGCTGTTGGCCACCCGCGCGGCCTTGCGTGGGTCGGTCGATTCGAACGCGAGCGAGATGCTGTAGGATCGCGCCGGGTTAGAAACAGAAAGCCGTCCTTCAACCGCATCAATAACCCGGGACCGTTCGCGCGTCGCCTGCTCGTCTGCGCTAACGGCCTTAGGGTCACCAACGATCGACCGTGTCCAGCTGTCCGGCAGCCAGGTCAAGGGATTCAGGTAGGATAACAGGCTTTTTTCAGTATTGAGGGCACCGTTAAACTCGGGGTCTTTAATCAGGCCCAAAGCGTCAACAGTTTTACCCAGCAAACGCCGCGAGCTCAAAACATCTATCTCGGTTTTAATCGCAGCCACGTCGGTGCCAATACCAGACATAACAGCCTGAACATCAACAACCTGATTTTGGCGGGTTTCCAGCGCCATCATGGCGGAAGCAGTATAGCGCGGTGTCAGCTGGAACAATACCAACAGTGCAAGAACGGAACAAAATAGGATGGTGTTGATGATAATCCATTTACGGCGCATCAAAACCATAAACAGGGCGCGAATGTCGATCACATCGTCGCTGTCATCCTGGTGCGAGCGATCCATCCCCAGTTGCGGATCAACTTTGTCCGGGTAATTTTGATCGTACATTCAATTGTCCCAATACCGCGGGCATTGCCGTTAACCGGCACATTGCGCGCTTACCCGATAACTCAAGTGATACACCAGCTAGAAAAGACGTTCCGGCACCCGGAGAATATCGCCGGGCAAAACTGCTGCGGTCAACTTGATTCGGACTTTTTGTTCGACGCCGTCAACCCGGCGGGTTACCTCGATCTTGTTTTCGCTGGCCCGGTAAGTAAAACCCGAAGCAAGGGCGATGGCATTGAGTACAGTCATACCGCTTACGTAAGGGTAACTGCCCGGGCTTTTAACTTCACCCAAAATATAGAAGGGGCGGTAATTCAATACCTCAATGCTAACGCGCGGGTTAACCAGAAAACCGTCCGCCAACTGCTCTGCAATCTGCTTTTGCGCGGCAGAGAGAATTTTGCCACCAATGGTAACCGCGCCGATCAGAGGCAATCCGATGGTGCCGGTTCCGTCGATTTCAAATTCGCCGGACAGGTCTTCTTCACCGTATACCGTAACCCTGATCTGGTCGCCAGAACCCAACTGATAGCGTCCAATGATCGATGCTGCGTCAGCGTTTGACGGCAATGCGCCTTGTGCCTGCGCGCCTGACGCAGGACCAACAACGGCACCTCCGAGAAGAAGTGCCGCCGCTATCAGGTATTTTATTTTTTGTACCACCATCAACTCAAATACACGCAGTTAAAAACGGTGGCCCCACCAAACGCAGGGCCGTTACGCCTTTATCTTACCACTGGGACCGCAAGTTAACCATGAAAATATGAGCTTTGTAGTCCTGGTTAGCCTCTGTCGTTTCGCGGTAATCAAAAGTATACGTGGTATCAATGGCAAAGTTCCTGTTCATCAAATACCGTGCACCAAGCGATGCATTGAACAAATCATCGTTACGACCAGTACCCTTAAAGTCCTGATAAGTGTATGTCGCCGTACCTTTGAGTAAAACATTCCGCTGCAATTCGTGTTCAACCTGCAGGCTAGACAATGTTCCCAGAATACCCGCAGCAGGGCTATTCACACCGTTAACTATTTGACCGACACTTGTCTCGGTAACAGTCCGGTTTACAGCGCCACGCACTGAGGTCAACCCGGAAGGGTTCCACAACAGTGACGCCCCAAACGTAAAGTCGCTGACATCCCCGGTTGCGGCAAGCGTGTCAGAATCATAATTCTGCTTGACATAACCGCCGAAAATTTCACCTTGCGACGTGCCAGTGATATCAAAGGCTGCGCCAGCAACTATTTCCCAACCATCGGAGTTTCGCTGTGGGCCACCATCTTCCGTGCTGTCGTCATATTCAACCCTGTTTGCAGTCAGTTTGATGAAAGTTTCGTAATATTGGTCAATTTCATAGCCCAAACGAACACTGCCTTCCCAGCGTTCGCGGTCACGGTCGTCATTATTGAGTGTGCCGCCACCGACAAGAGCAGAATCGTCATAATTCAAATTCAGATAGTTACCGTTGATCGCCAAGGACACCAAAGACAAGTCGCGGACGAAACCAATGTTCGCCCTGAAACGTTCGTAGAATGTCTGCTCGGCTGCACTGCCAATATTGTCGGGTGCCCCGCGGTCCTCGTGTAAATCACCATAGGATGCTCCGAAGTTGATCGATGTTCCACGGGAAACATCAATGCGGCCACGGGCGCCAATGTTGAAGTCTTCATAATCCTCAGCACCATTATCAGCGTATTTGGCAATATCGGCATTGGCAAAAAATGAGAAATAATTCTGGGTCCAGTCCGAGGTCAGGTTGAAGCCCGGCTTAACCTGGAAAATAAAATCGTCAATCTCGCCCACGGTCGTAACTGTACCAGCACTATTGACCACACGGCCATCTCTGGTCTTGTAAATATTCGAGGTATAATTAACCCCGCCTTCAATAGTGGGATAAAAAAGGAAACTGCCCGTGCGCGCACCCGGCGCTGAATAATCGTCCCGCGTCCGCTCGTACACTGAAACAACCTGATCGGCGGCTGCACCGTCCTGAGCGGTGGCTGATACACTGATGCCCGCGGTCATCACGAGCGCAAGAATAGAGGTCGTTGAATAGAGTTTCATTAAAATAATCCCATCAATCTAGCTTGGTCTCGGTCCACCAACGGTGAAACACCCGAAAATTTATAATAAACTGCTGACAAACTACCCCACAACGCTACAATTTGTCATAGTCGATTGCCGGTAAAAAGTCCAATTAAAATATTATCTTGAGGCCTGTTGCGTCCGCGCCACACTGTAGTGTTGGCACAAACTAAGTTATAATAAACTCGACACTGTCGCCGCAAAGTGCTGCAGCGGTCAAACGACCAGTGGCATAGGCAATGGTATCAACCGCAATTCGGCCCGGTAATAGCAGCGGATTTTGCACCCCGGTGTGGCCGTGAACCACCCGCACGCCAAAGTCATGGCGGCTTTCAGTGAATTCCTGCCTGATCGACATCAGGTCAAACGGGTCTTGCGCACGCAAGGCAACACCGGGGCGAACGCCTGCGTGGACGAAAAAATAGTCACCAATCTGGTGCGACGCAGGCATGGAGCGAATGAAATCGCGGTGGGCGCGAGGGAACTTGTCATCAAACGCCGATGCGGTTGCCAGCAAATCGGTCTGCGCCGACTCGGATTCCTCAACTTTAGTGCCGTAACTGGCCAGCGTGGCCACACCGCCGAAATGCAACCAGCCTTCGCTGCCGACCGGGTCGTCAATAAATTCCAGCATCATGGCTTCATGGTTGCCGATCAGGCAGGTCACCTCGGCCCAATCAGGGGCAAAGGCCTGCAGATAATCCAGCACCTGTTTCGACTGGAAGCCGCGGTCCACATAGTCACCGAGGAATATCAGGCTGCAATGTTCAATTTGCCCAACCGCCCGCCGCGCGGCGGCGTCTGCCTCGATCATGCCGACAAGTCTTTCCAACAGATCGAACCGGCCATGAATGTCACCGACCGCATAGACCAAATGCCCCTCCGGCACGCGGTAAACCGGCGCAGGCTCGGGTGGTTTTCTGGAAAAAAGACGGCTTAAAAAATTCATGGCACCCTTAAACCGGAAAACCCGCCTCGACGCAAAAGCTTATTGGCCAGATACGGATATCATTTTCAGATACTGACAATAGCCAAAAGCACTTCAGCCACAAAAAAAGGGTGAAGACAGCGCCTTCACCCTTTGCATCTTGCCGCGCACGGCGGACAAGAAAATTCCTGAAGCCCTAAACCGGGCTGCCCGACTGGCTCGGGTTCGGCTCAGGGGGCACCGGTATTACGAAGCCCTCGCCGGGCGGAGGTGGTGGCGGGCCACTGCCGCCGCCGCCGGGGGGTGTAATTGAACCGGTTGGTAAACCGCCCCCACTGGCGCCGCCACTGGCATAGGTTATTTGAATTGCAACACTGGGTGACATGGCTACAGCGGTTTGCACCGTCGCAGCCCCCGCCGGGTCAACCGTTAACAAAGTGGTTACCAGGTCGGCTGACTGTACCCCAATTACCGCTTGTGTATCCTCGTCCGCGCCGGCCGCGATTGCCACGGCCTGCGCGCCCAGCGCAGCCGCACCCGCCGAGTTGGTGAAGGCAACCGCTCTCGCCGCACGAACCAGCGCCCGCGCCAGAACATTGGTATTACCCAACCCCTGTTCACGTGCAACGATGGCCGCAATCGCATCAGCATCACCCGCCACAGCCGCCAGTTCAGCCGCCAAGGCTGCCTCAGCCGGGTCAACAACTTCAGAAGCCTGCGCAATCGCCGCGTTCATCAACATTGTCGGCGCCAAAACCGGCGCACCCAGCAACATACCAAAAGCTGCAACCATAATCGCGTACCGCATAAAATATCTCCACATCCAAAGTGTTGCTCACCCCCTCACAGGAAGACAAGCAGGGGAATTTGTTAATTTATCTCACAAGGGCGCGCCCAAGTCAAAGGTTTAGAGTCGATTTACCCCAATAATGTTGCATTTTTACACAAAGGTAGGGGTGCGAACAGCAGAATCGCTGGAAAAGCCACCAAATCATAGCGTTAGCCGGACAAAAGTGTATCAAATTGTATCAAAATTTTAGACAAGCGTGTCCATACTGTCCCTGATTGATCTATCAGCAAGCGGTGCGCGAATCGCCTTGCCCAATAGCCTGCGGGGCCATATACATTTGCCAATATATTTACCGCCATCAACAAGCAGCAACAAAAACGGAGCCCCCGCATGAAAATACTGGTTACTGGTGCCGCGGGCTTCATTGGCAGCCATGTGTGCCATTTTTTGCTGGCGCGCGGCGACGATGTTGTGGGCCTTGATAATCTAAACGATTATTATGACGTGAACCTGAAGCAGGCCCGGCTGGAACAGATAAAGCTGTTTGCAGACGGTGGCCTGAAAGACCCGTGGTTCCCAAGCAACGGTACAGTCGGTTCCTTTACGTTTGTTAAAGAAGACATCAGCAACCGCGACGGAATGGCGGACCTGTTCGCGCGTGAAGGCTTTGACGGCGTTGTACATCTGGCCGCGCAAGCAGGCGTGCGCCACAGCCTTGATGCGCCGTTTGATTATATCGACAGCAATGTGACCGGTTTCCTGACCGTACTGGAAGGCTGCCGCCATAACACTGTTCAGCATCTGGTTTATGCCTCGACCAGTTCGGTCTACGGTGCCAACACCAACATGCCGTTTAGTGTTCACAACCCCGCTGACCATCAGGTGGCATTATACGGCGCGACCAAACGCGCCAACGAGTTGATGGCCCACAGCTATTCGCATTTGTTCAATATCCCGACAACCGGCCTGCGGTTTTTCACCGTTTACGGCCCGTGGGGACGACCCGACATGGCGCTGTTTTTGTTCACGCGCGCCATATTGGCAGGCGAGCCGATCAATGTGTTCAACAATGGCCATCACATCCGCGACTTCACTTTTGTGCACGATATTGTACGCGGGGTGGTTGCCGCGCTGGACACCCCGGCAACGCCCGACCCCAAGTGGGACAGCGCCAACCCCGCCAGTGCGTCATCAAATGTACCCTGGCGCGTACATAACATCGGCAACGGTCAACCGGTTGAACTGATGCGCTATATCGAAGTGCTGGAGGACTGCCTGGGCAAAAAAGCCACCCTGACCATGAAACCGATGCAGCCCGGCGATGTGCCTGACACCTCCGCCAGCGTGGAAACACTGGTCGATGCAACCGGCTACAAACCAGAAACACTGGTCGAGGAAGGCATCGAGCGATTTGTGAAATGGTACCGCGATTATTATCTGTGATTATCGCGCCGCCGGCGGGTAAAACCAAAGCCAAGCCTTGTTCGGCCTTCATTTCCACCTAAATAGTAAAAAGGGCCAGAGCTGCATAATATTCGAGGGCTCATAGCGGTATCCAGTCCAGAAAGTTGCATAATACAATTTGCCAAGCGATATATCAGCTGTATGTAATGCCAGTTACTGCCATAAACTGCTAGCCGGAAGCCGATACAAATAGGGCCGAAACATATAACGGCCAAAGCTGAAAGAATTACGCCTATGAACCGAATGCTGAAAGCGCTTCACGTTTCAAAAAAATCGGAAACAGCAGCGGGCACGGTTCAAATCCTGTTTGTTCTGCTCGTGGTGGGTGGCACCATTGGCATCACGGCTTTTTTGAAACTGACGGCCAGCAGTGGCCCGGCGCTGTCCTCCGCCCCCGAACAGATTGTGGTGGATGTGCTGGTGCCAGCCACATCAACCCACACGGCAGCCCGGTCGCTGACCGGTCAGGTGGAAGCCCGCGCCAATGTGGCGATCAGTCCACAGGTCACCGGCCGCGTGGTTAGCCTGCACCCGAACCTGATTCCCGGCGGCACGATCAAAGCGGGCGAGATATTGTTCAGTGTTGAGCCAACTGATTATGAGATTGCGCTGAAGCGCTCTCGCTCGGAAGTGGCGGGGGCAACCGCTGACCTGACGCAGGCAAAAGCCGACGCCAGTAATTTCATTAAAGACTGGGAACGGGTTTACCCGAACCGGCCAGCACCGGCGCTGGTGGCCAAGGAACCGCAAATCAAGGCAATCGAAGCCCGGCTGGCCGCAGCTGAGGCCGCAGTCCAACAGGCGCAGACCAATTTGGCGCGCACCCGCGTGACTGCAGACAACACCATCCGCATTATCGAAAGCAGTATCGAGGTAGGTCAGCTGCTGTCGCCCTCGGGGCAATATGGCAGTTATTATGTGGCCGACGGCCTGCGCATTCGTGCCAGCACGCGGTATAGCATTATCCGCGACTTGGGCCTTAGGTCCGGTAGCAATGTTGAGGTCATCAAAAGCAACCAAGGCGGCAATAATGGCAGCAACGACGCCTATCCCGCCAACATCATCAGCGTCGGCGCGGCGCTGGATGATCGCACCCAGTTGCAACCGTTGATTATTTCGGTGCCTGCGGGCCATAACCTGACGCCCGGCACCTTTGTTACGGTTCGGGTTTCAGGCAGCGAGAACATCGGCGTTTTCGCGCTGCCCGCAGCGGCGATGGCAACCCGCACCAGTGTATGGCGGGTCAGCGGTGGCAAGCTGGAGGAAACCACAGTCAGCATCATCGACATTACAGAAGACCAGGTGATTGTGCGCAGCTTTGACGCCAAGGACGGCATTGTTGTCTCGCAGGTGCCGACCAGCTTTGCCCAAAGGCCGGTTAAAATTCGAAACGTTGTTTCGCCCAGCGAAGGACCAACCTCCAACGAAGGGCCCGCCTCCAACGAAGGGTCTGCCTAATGAGCGGCGACAGCCCAACCCCTGGCCCGGACAGCCCGCGCAAAGAAGACCGCCCCGAGAGCCAAGATAGCAGTGTGCCCACCGGTGCCAGCGGCGTTATGGCGTTGGTGGCGCAGTTTCTCAACAACCCGGTGATGACCAACCTGTTGATGGTGCTGTTTATTTTCGGCGGCCTGATGACCGCAATTACCATGCGGTCCGAGCTGTTTCCGGTTGTAAACACCGGCACCATCAGCGTAAGCGTTGCCTACCCTGGGGCCACGCCGCTTGAAGTGGAAGACAGCGTCAGCCGCCGCATCGAAGAAAGTGTGCTGGGCATTAACGGGGTTGAACGGGTTCGGTCCACCGCATTCGAGAACCGCGCAAGTGTGAGTTTGGAACTGGAAGATTTTATCGACCCTTACCGGGTTAAGGACGAGGTTGAGGCGGCGGTCGACTCGCTGATTGATTTTCCGCCCGGCAACGCCGAGCAACCGATTGTCACGGTGGTTCAGCCGCTGTCCAATGTGGTAACGCTTGTGCTGACCGGCCAGGTTGGTGAAGACGAACTGAGGCGGGTCAGTGAGATTTTGGAGCGCGATCTGCTGGCCATTGACAGCGTGACAGCCGTTAGCATGCGCGGTGCGCGCACCCGGGAAATATCCATTGAGGTCAGCGAGGAAACCCTGCGCCAATATAACCTGACCTTCAATGAAGTGTCGGACGCGGTACGCCGGTCGTCGCTGGAGCTGTCTGCAGGTACAATCAAATCAGCGGGCGGGCAGATTTTGCTGCGCACTGACGCCCGGGCGCGCAT
Organism: Alphaproteobacteria bacterium; assembly: GCA_021774775.1. Taxonomy (GTDB): domain Bacteria; phylum Pseudomonadota; class Alphaproteobacteria; order Sphingomonadales; family Kordiimonadaceae; genus Kordiimonas. The sequence goes on from JAJFIT010000036.1 coordinate 9,429, forward strand.
CGGCACAGAATTCCGCGATATTGTTGTGCGCGCCAACCCCAACGGCCAGACCGTTTACCTGAAGGACATCGCCAGCATCATCGACGGATTTGTCGATGAGGAGCTGAAGAACGAATATAACGGCGAGCAGGCCATTTTGCTGGATATCCTGCGGAACGAAAGTGCTGACATTCTTGCGGTAAAAAAGAAAGTTATGACCTTTCTGGGAACCGCAAGCCTGCCGGATGGCATTGCCATTTCGCTGTTTCGCGACCAAACCAAAATTCTGGAGCAGCGTATCAGCCTGCTGACCGGCAATGCACTGCTGGGTTTTGCTCTTGTATTTTTGATGCTGGTGCTGACGCTTGATCTGAAGCTGGCTTTTTGGGTGGCGATGGGTATTCCGATCAGTTTTCTCGGTGGTTTTCTGCTATTTGGCTCTGCCGGTGTATCGCTTAACATGATCACGCTTTTCGCTCTGATTGTCGTGATCGGCATCGTGGTCGATGACGCCATTGTGGTGGGCGAAAATATCTACTCCGAGCAGCAAGCCGGGTTTAAAGGCAAACGCGCTGCTTTCGAGGGTGTCAAAAATATATATGGGCCTGTCCTGGTCGGTGTTTTGACCACCATGGTCGCATTCGCACCGCTGCTGTTCCAGACCGGAACCTTTGCCAAAATAACCCGGCCGATCCCCGTGGCCGTAATTGCTATTTTGGCGGTGTCGCTGATTGAAGCTTTTCTGATATTGCCGCAACATCTTTCCAACGAAAAGCGATGGTCAAAAGGGTTGCTGCGCAAAATACAGGTTAGAATTTCAAGAGGCTTCGACAATTTCGCCGCCAATGTAGTTCAAAAACTGACGATTCTATCGGGAAAGTACCGCTATGTGACGCTCTCCATCGCGGTTGGTATCATTATGGTTTCCTCCTCGCTGGTGAGCAACAACCACGTAAGAGTGGTGTTTTTCCCGGTGATTGAAGGGTCGGAGGTTACTGCGAAGGTTGCGCTGCCCGAAGGCGCGCCGTTTAGCGCAACCGAGCAAGCTGTCGCCCAGATGGAAAACGCCCTGCGCAAGGTTGAAGCGGAGATTAAAGCCGAGTCCGGCGAGGATGTTATCAAGGCCATCGCGGTCACCGTGGGTGCGTCATACATTACGGTACAAGGGCCCGGTGATCTGGCGAGCGGTGCGACGGCCACCCATTTGGGGCAAATGAGTGTTGAGCTGGCGGACCCGGATGACCGAACATATTCAACCACAGAAATTCAGCGCCGTTGGCAAATGGAAACCGGCAATGTTCCCGGAGCAGAAACCCTGAGTTTCGTCTCCACGTTGGGGCCACAGCAGGCAGACATTGGTTTCGAGTTAACCCACATAGAAGAACAGAAACTGTTCGCGGCCACAGCAGGGTTGGCAGACAGGTTAAGCGCGATTGATGGCGTCGGCCAAATCGATTCCGGCCTGGATTTGGGCAAGCGGCAATTTGAATTTTCCATGAAAGATGCGGGCATTGCTGCTGGCCTGCAGCCCGGCGATTTGGCGCGCCAGCTGCGGCAGGCCTATTTCGGTGAAGAAGTACAGCGCATTCAGCGCGGTCGCCAGGAAATAAAGGTTTTTGTGCGCTACCCGTTTGATACGCGGCGCACCCTGTCCGCGCTCGATGAACTGCGCATCAGGTTGCCCGATGGCCGCGGCGTGCCGCTTACGGTTGTTGCTGACATCAGCGAAGGCCGCAGCCCAACCTCGATCGAACGGGTAAACGGCAAGCGCGTGTTGAATGTGACAGCCGATGTAGACGAAAGCAAAACCACACCCAATACGGTTAGTGCCATCGTTGAAAACCGGATTATGCCTGACCTGATCGCTGAATTCCCCGGCCTGCGCTGGCAGCCTGAAGGGCGGTCCCGCGAGCAAGCCGAAGACTTTGCCGCACTGGCCAATGCCTTTGTACTGGCAATCATTGTTATATATGCGCTCGTTGCAACCCAGCTGAAAAGCTATATCCAGCCGGTGGTGATTTTATTCTCAATCCCGCTGGGTATTTCCGGCACAATCTTCGGCCATTTGCTGTTGGGTTTCGACCTGTCGTTTATCTCGCTATTCGGTGTTGTAGCCCTTGCCGGAGTGGTGGTGAACTCGTCGGTGGTGCTGGTAGACCGGTTCAACATAGAATATAATGAGCCGGGCGTGTCTGCGATGGACGCTGTGGTGCGCGCAACCATTCGGCGGTTCCGGCCTATCACCCTTACCACCATTACAACGGCGCTTGGCCTGCTACCAATTATGTCTGAGAGCAGCCCGCAAGCACAGTTCCTGATCCCCATGGCGGTTAGTCTGGCAACCGGTCTGGTTTTCTCCAGCTTTATGATGATGTTTGTGCTGCCAGCACTGGTGTTGGTGATGGAAGATGTTCGCAACCTTGTTCCCGGCCACGCCCACAAGACAGCCGACGAGGTTGCCGAGCAACCGGCCCAGCAATCTGAAACCAGCTAAAACTGACTATCCGGTGGCTGAAGCTATTTGGGCCAATCGGCCTGAATGGTCAAAAAATCTATTGGGTCCATGCCTGCGTCCGCCAGCCACTCGTCGCTTGGGCCGAGCCAACGGCATGTACTCCAGCTGATTTTCCCAGTGGCTGAGAATTGTATTCCTTCGGCTTCCAGTCGCTTGCGTTGCCGCTCGGCGCCGTCACGCTCACTGATTTTTCCCATTGAGTTAACGACCCGTTGCCAGGGAATATTTTCGCCCGCTGGTGTGCCCGCTGTTGCGAAGCCAACGATACGCGCTGTCGCACCCGGAACCAGGCTTGCGATCATGCCGTAACTTGCCACCTGACCCTTCGGTATCTCCTTGATCAGCTGGTACACCGCCGGAAAACATTTGAAGTTTCTTGCCATTGAATTTTTCTACTATCCAGCGCTTATAAATAACCTAACAGTCAACCACTGTCGCCGCGATGGGCACGGTAACTGCCAAACCGCCTTGTGCGGTTTCTTTATACTGGGTTTTCATATCGCGTCCGGTAATACGCATGGTGCGGATAACTTTATCAAGCGAAACAAAATGGTTACCGTCGCCGCGCATCGCCAGCCGCGAGGCGTTGATTGCCTTAATTGCCGCCATAGCATTGCGCTCGATACAGGGTACCTGCACCAGCCCGCCGACCGGATCGCAGGTCAGGCCCAGATTATGTTCCATGCCGATTTCGGCGGCATTTTCCACCTGTTCAGGGGTGCCGCCCAAAACCTCAGTCAACCCAGCCGCCGCCATCGAACAGGCACTGCCCACCTCGCCTTGGCAGCCAACTTCTGCACCCGAAATGGAAGCATTGGTTTTAAACAGGATGCCAACCGCACCCGCCGCCAAAAGAAAACGAACAATACCGTCGTCATTTGCCCCCGGCACGAAGCGTGAATAATAGTGCATCACAGCGGGTACTATCCCGGCGGCGCCGTTCGTGGGCGCCGTGACCACCCGGCCACCGGCAGCGTTTTCTTCGTTAACCGCCAAGGCATAAAGGTTAACCCAGTCCATAATCGTCAAAGGATCGGTGAGCGCACTTTCAGGCCGCGAAGCCAGTTGTTTGTACAGGCTATTGGCCCGGCGACCTATGTTGAGCCCGGGCATGTCGCCGCCGCGCGAACAACCGTTTTGCACGCACTCTTCCATAACCGCCCAAATTTCCAGCAGCTCCGCCCGAATTTGGTCTTCGCTTCTGAGAACCAGCTCATTGGCGAGCATGATGTCACTGATGGATTTGCCGGTTTTTTTGCAATGCACTAACAACTCGTCAGCGCTGGAAAATGGATAGGGTTGCATGACAGATGCGGTTTCGAAATGATCGGCTTCGGCTTCGCTTTCATGAACGATGAAACCGCCGCCGATGGAATAATAAATGGTGCGGGCAAGCTCGTTGCCGCTCGTGTCGTACGCCCAAAACTCCATCCCATTGGGATGAAAGTCCAGCTGCTCGCGGGGCAGCAGCTCCAAGTCTTCTGTTTCCTCGAAATGAATAACATGATGGCCCAACAGCGGCAATTTCCCGCCCTGCCTTACCTTGTCGACTTTACCTGTGATCGCTTCCACATCAGTGTCGCGCGGCGTCTCGCCGATCAAGCCCATGATAACAGCCACGTCTGATCCGTGACCACGCCCCGTTGCACCCAGAGACCCGTAGAGCTTCACTGCGATCCGGGCAACCCCCGCGAGCAAGCCCTGCTCGGACAGGTTTTCAGCAAACTCGCGCGCCGCCTTCATCGGCCCAACCGTATGCGAGCTTGATGGGCCAATGCCGATATTAAATAAATCCAGAACGCTGGTCGCCATATCGCGGTTCTATCCCACACCCAAAAGAAGCCGCAGCTTAGTGCCAAAAGCGCAGCCGAAACAACAAAATATAGATGACTTTACGTTTCCAAGGGCAGGCAAGCAGGAAAACACACGGTTCATGCGCAGCATTTGCCAACTCATCCGCTTTGTTCCCGGCGCTTGCGCCGCCTTTGATACTATCAGGCCAACTGATAAGGAGACAAATAATGAAAGCGTTAAAAACAGCAGCAGTGGTAGCAATTTCCGCCAGTGTTCTTGCATCGGGGCATGCATACGCGGCCCCGCCCGGCGACAGGCACTTTGATTTCAATTACGGACCAGACGGACAGAATGTTATTTTCTATTCTTACCGAGGCGATGCCCGGCCAGACATATATTTAAGAGGGCCGCACGGCGAAGAGAAGAACCTGACCGCCCGCACTGACACCTGGGACATTGAGCCGGACTATTCGCCAGACGGCAAAAAAATACTATACGCATCCGGCCCTAACATGGGTGCCCTGTCTCTGCGCATCATGGATGCAGATGGCGGCCATGACCGGCTATTTTATGACGGCGAAGACAATGAAGTTGCCCCCAAATGGTCACCCGACGGTTCAAAGGTGATATTTTCTGCCTTTAACCGTAACGAAAAAACCAATGTGATTTATATCGTCGAGCCAGACGGCAGCCACGTGCGCAGCCTAACCGCCGACCTTCCGGGGCAATCATCCCAAGCCAGTTGGTCCGCCGACAGCCAGTGGATACTTTTTTCCAATAAAGTAACCGATGATGCACAGTCAGATGTATACCGAATGCGGCCAGACGGCAGTCATCGCCAGCGGTTGACCCACGATACTTTAAGCCAAACCTCGCCGGTTTACTCACAGGATATGAAAACGATAATTTTCATCGGCTTCAACGAGGACGGATTGTCAGATCTTTATTCCATGCCAGCAGACGGCCCGCATCACAGTGCAACTGTAACCAAGCTAAGTCATAGTGACGACAATCTGAAATATTTCCTGACTCACACGCCTGACGGCAAACATCTGATTTTTTCAAAAGGCGATTGGGACAAAGGCTTCGAGATGGCCCACATTCCTGCGCCCAAATAGAAAACAATCTGCATAGCAAGGCTTTTCAGCATGCGGCTGGGAGCGAAACCGCACCCAGCTGCGGAGTTAGTGCTTTGTGCTAAAGTGCTTGTGCTTGTTGGCTCTTCGATAACCGCACAGCCAGATAGGCCGGAAGCGCAAGCGAAAGGCCAACAAGCAGGCTAGCAGGCACCACCAGCCGCCGATGGATTTATCTTTGGCGTCAAAAAACGACCAAACCCAAAAAGCAGTTGATGAAATGACAATGTCGGTCGACAGGCCCGCCGAAACACCATTGACAAAAAGCGCGGCGATAAAGTCTTCAACTGTAGCGTCGTTTGCCGCCATAAACCCCGCGAAAAATACCAGGGCCCAATGGTGCCAACAACCGCCAGCGCGATGAAGAAAAATCTGAGTCCGGGCATATCCAAAATCCTTTCCTGAATTATTTTCTAAGGACCGACACCAGCGTCTCGCCTGTTGCTTCCTATTCCTGGCTGAAATGATCGGCGAAAACACCACACGACCGTTCACCAGAAACCAGGTTTCTTGTCAGCGGCGGATTGGCCCTTGGCCTATACAAGGTCGCGTACAACCTCAATACAACAGCCGAGGCCGATCGCCAGTTGCTGATCCGGTTGCCCGTATAACGCCCCAACCCACTTAACGGTTCGCGTGATGGAAAAAATAAGGTGTGCTGTGCAACATTTGAATTATGTGTCATTGGACCGGTGCGCAGGGGTCGGTCTTTTTTCTGTTGTTGCGCGGATTTTTTTGCTATTGGCGCTAGATGCGTGCCGATATTGCATAAAGGCGCGCTCAAAACTGATTACATCCATGCCGACCAAAGACATACAGTCGTCAATTTGGGCTCAGGCACTTAATACGGAACGCGATAAAATGGTAAAAATTTCAGTCACCGACCTTGCAGGTCAAACAAGCAATATTGAAGCTGAGGTTGGCCTCTCGCTTATGGAAAATATCCGCAACAATGATTTTGACGATCTAGCCGCTATTTGCGGCGGGTGTTGCAGCTGCTGTACCTGTCATGTTTTTGTTGATGCCGACGATATGGAACGGCTTCCAAAAATGGAAGACGACGAGCAATTTTTGCTGGAAGACAGTGAAAATTATGACCCGGCGCTATCTCGCCTGTCGTGCCAAATTGAAGTTGATGACAGCTTGAACAATCTGAAAGTTACCATCGCACCAGAGGCCTAATATTAGAAGCCTGACCGTCCGCCTACGGAGAGTTACATGCCCATCCCTGCCAACTGCCTGTCATCTGCCAAAGTGAAAGAGGGTGCAATTGCGCTTGTCCCGGTTGATCAAGGCTCGCTGGGGAACGTGCTTCAAAAGCTTGGAAAGACACAACAAGCCTGGGTATTGGCCAGCGGCTTTGAAGGACAGACAGGTACCTTTGTCGCTGTTGCCGGCAATTCGGGCGCGATTGCCAAAATTCTTATCGGCACAGGCACTGCAGGCTTGCCAACAAATAGCCCCTGGTGGCTAGCTGGGGTCGCGAGCAAGCTGCCTGCGGGCGACTATATTTTTGATGCAAGCGTCGACACAGCGTCGATCGAGGCCGGTGCGCTGGGCTGGTGTTTGGCGCATTATGTTTTTGATCGTTACAAAAAATCAACGGCGACAAAAAAACGCCGCCTTATTGGCCTGCCAAAGGCTGCTTGTGCCGAAATCAAACGCATTGCAACCGCCATGGCCACAGTGCGAGACTTGGTAAATACACCAGCAGAAGACATGGGACCATCTGACCTGCAAGACGCTGTAGAGGCGTTGGCGGAAACATTCGGTGCCACATCGGAAACCATTGTTGGCGATGATCTGCTGGACCATAACTTCCCGGCAATCCATGCAGTTGGACGCGCCGCAGCAACCGGCCGCGAGCCGCGCCTAATTGACCTAAACTGGGGACCCGAGGATGCACCCAAACTGACACTGGTCGGCAAGGGTGTATGTTTCGATAGCGGCGGGCTGGATATCAAGCCCAGCGCGGGCATGCTGACCATGAAGAAAGACATGGGCGGTGCAGCCCACGCGCTGGCGCTGGCGCAATTGATAATGGCGAGCAAATTGAAAGTGAATTTGCGCCTGCTGATTTCTGCCGTGGAAAATTCAATCTCTGCTTCGTCTTATCGGCCAGGTGATATTATCGATACCCGCAAAGGCCTGACCGTCGAAATAGGCAACACCGACGCCGAAGGACGTCTGGTTCTCTGTGACGCGCTCACGCTGGCGTGCGAACAACCGCCAGACCTGTTGCTGGATTTCGCCACCTTAACGGGAGCCGCCCGTGTGGCATTGGGTGCCGATCTGCCCGCAACATTCACCAACCACGACGAGGTTTGGAGCGCGCTGGAAATTAGCGCAATCACTACACAGGACCCTTTGTGGCGCATGCCATTGTGGCCGGGCTATGACAACGATCTGACCAGCCCTGTCGCCGACCTGAGCAACGTAGGCGGCGATGGGTTTGCCGGCGCGATAACCGCCGCGCTTTATCTTCAGCACTTTGTTGACCCAACCGTTGCCTGGGTGCATGTCGATGTGTTTGCCTGGAATAAAAAGAACAGGTCAGGCCGACCAATAGGCGGCGAGGCACAAGGCCTGCGTGCCGCATTTAATGCTGTTAAAACATACTTGTCGCTGTAAAAAGTTCCACAAATATTACTGGTTGGCGTTAGGACAGTTTTAAGAAACAACTGCTACACAGAGCCCCTTGCCAATGTTAGCAAAGGACCTGTGTGTGAGTGAAAAGACCAACCCTCGAATGTTAAAAGTTTGGCGCGAAACACACCGCGCCTGCGTCCGTTCGGATGACCCGGACCTGACATCACGTCAGATGTCCATAATATTGTCTGTATACATGACCGATCCACCGCACACCGTGCGCGGACTGGCGGCTGATTTAAATATCGCCAAGCCGGTAATCACGCGGGCTTTGGATACGCTGAGTAAAATGGGGCTTACCAAACGCAAAAAAGACCCACTGGATGGACGAAGTATTCTTGTACAGCGCACTGTAAAAGGGGCAGTATTCCTCAGCGAACTTTCAGACCGCATCGTAAGGGCCGACAAATCGGTACCTGCCGATGCCTGAGAATGCCAATGCCTGAGAATGAAGGAGCGATAGACTTGGCGAAAAAATCCCGGACAGGGCCGCTTAAAGCATATGGCTTACCTGCCCAGTTTGATCCTCAAAAGGAAGTTGCAGCATCCCAGCAGCTGTTCGAATGCACCGCAGTTGACGTGCAATGCACAACGCCGTGGGCCGCACTGAAATCGGAACCGTCGTCTGCGGCCACAACCGTCAGTGAGGTACTTTTCGGCGAACCCCTGCAAATTCTGGGTCGGCAAGACGCATGGCTGAAAGTAGCGGCTATTGTTGATGGCTATGTTGGCTGGGTTTTAACTGGCACAACCACGCGTGGCTTGGTCCACCCAACCCACCGAATTTCTGTGCCCATGGCCCACATATACCGCTCGGCTGATCTTAAATCGGAGCCGCTGCTCCCTTTGCCGATGTGCAGTTACTTACATGTGAAATCCCCCACAGCTGTCACTAACGGTTTCCTGGCGCTTGAAACTGGCGGCTTTATTTTCGCTGGCCATATTGCTTCTCTTGGTGGATTTGCCAGTGACCCGGTAACTATTGCAGAAAGCTTCCTTGGCTCTCCCTACTTATGGGGTGGTCGGACAAGTATGGGCATGGATTGCTCAGGTCTTGTACAGCTCGCATTGGCGGCATCCGGCCACCGTGTACACCGGGACAGCGGCGCACAGTTCAAAAGTCTGGGCAGAAAACTCACCAACAAGGAACAACCATCGCGCGGCGACCTCGCCTTTTTTCCGGGCCATGTGGGTTGGATGATTGACAGTGTTCACCTGTTGCATGCCAATGCGACCAACATGGCAGTCACTATCGATCCGGTTGACCGCGTGACAGACTGGGTTCGCACCGCCGGAACGGACGAGCCTTTCCTCGGTTTCAGACGGCTTTAGCTCATAAAAAACGGGCCGAGCAGCCCGTTTTCCATATTAGAAAATCATTCCAAGCCTAGTTGCCACCAGTAGCTTCCGTCACTTCTTCAGCTTGCTCAACTGCTTCTTCTGCCGCATCTGCCGCTTCCTCAACTGTGGGAAACGGAACCGGCTGATCAGAAAATGTTGCAAGATAGGCAATCAGGTCAGCGCGTTGGTCAGGCTTGCGAACCGCCAGCACCATTTTTGATCCTTTTGCCATCGCTTGCGGATTTTGCAACCATTCGTCAACCATTTCATAAGTCCAAACCGACGTGCCAAGCGCCCCCAGCGCACCGGAATAACGGAAGCTGTCCAGCGCGGCCACTGTGCGGCCAACGATGCCATAGAGGTTTGGCCCCTGCCCGTTAGCACCGTCCTTGTCAATCGTGTGACATGCCCGACACTTCGCCCACTGGCGCGCGCCCCTGTCAGCGCTGGCGCCAGCCAGCATTTCGGCAAAGCTTGGTCCTTCTTCAACCACCACTTCCACCGCACCTTCAGACGCGACTTCAATGGTGAAAGCCGGTTTTTCCTGCTCCTGGTGAAAAGGCGTTTCAGCAACAATGCCAATCACCATAATAAACAGCACGGACGCAATTACGACTGCGAATACTTTGTTCCATTCAAAGGAATCCACGGATCTTCTCCTTACAGTCGGCCAAACCTGACAGAACTGGTTGTTTCAGCGATGACATATGACCCTGCAGTTTGCGCGCGCGGGCACGGGACCGGTCAACTGTCACGTTCGGCGCGACCATACCCGTTGATGGCTAGAAAATTCAAGTCGAGATTTAACCGAATGAAGCATCTAATCACTTTTGTTGGCTTTTTTCCCGCGACAAATGGGCGCAACGACCTGCAAACCATGCCAAATCCACCTGCTACGTTGACTTGGCAACGGGCAATTGGCACAAACAACCATCCTGACGCCGCCAATCAATGCGCCCCAACTAAAATTTCTAAGTGATTCTTATGCCAAGAAAAATAACCGATACGCCTCCATCCGATTCCGCAGCGGCAACATCAGACAATGCCATCGCTTTTCAGGGTGAACTTGGTGCTTATTCACATATGGCCTGCAAGGCCTGCTATCCGGACATGATGGTTTTGCCCTGCCCCAGTTTTGAAGACGCATTGGCCGCGGTTTCAAACAAAAAAGCCCGGCTGGCGATGATCCCGATAGAAAACTCAACCGCTGGAAGGGTCGCTGATATTCACACCCTGCTGCCAGGCAGCGGCCTGTTCATCATCGGCGAACACTTCGAATCGATTCGCCATTGCCTTTTGGCGACAACTGACGCCGAAGAGACGAGCCTTAAAACTGTGACCAGCCATGTTCAGGCACTGGGTCAATGTCGGAAAAACCTGCGCGCCATGGGACTGACACGTGAGCCCTTCGCCGATACGGCAGGTTCTGCCAAATATGTTGCCGCACAAGGCGACAGCAGCATTGCCGGTATCGCAAGCGAGTTGGCGGCCGAAGTATACGGATTGAAAATAATCCGCCGAGACCTTCAGGACGAGGGAAACAACACCACACGGTTTGTTATTTTATCACGCGCGCCGCTTGATTACAGCAAAATCGACGGCCCGGTTATGACCAGCTTTACGTTTGAAGTTCGCAACATACCCGCCGCACTATACAAGGCTCTCGGTGGGTTCGCCACCAATTCGGTCAACATGACCAAACTGGAAAGCTACTACGAATCGGACAGCTTTAAAGTAAGCGAATTTTACGCAGACGTTGAAGGTCATGAAGATATGGAAAATGTCGCCCGCGCAATGGATGAACTAAGGTTTCACACAAAACAGGTCCGGCTGCTGGGAACATATCCGATAGCCCGAAAGCGCAGTATAACTTAGTGTTAATCTAGTTAGCGTAAGAATGAACTTCATATCCTGTGAGCGAGGTTGTATATTTGGCATATGGGCAGGTCGGTTATAAAATATGGTCGGATATTGCCAAAGCTGGGCATAGCCATTGCTATGTTTTTGGTGTTACCCAACAATTGGACCAGCCTTGCCGCACAAGAAAACACTCCTTCCACTCTGAGATTTTGTTATCAAGACAAAGAGCTTTTTCCCAACTATATGGGCGAGACAAATACCAAGCTTGCTGACAGACCCGGCATTAACATCGAACTTGTTGACCAAATTGCGCTGAACCTTAATCTGAATGTTCTGTACGTGCGATATTCCTGGAATCGCTGTCTGGCTCTTTTAAAGGTCGGCCGGGTAGACAGCCTTATTGCTTCTTATAATAAGGATCGAGCTGAGTATGCCGTCTATCCCTTGGCAGGCGAAGGCCTGGACATAGAAAACCGGATCAATACTCTCGGCTATTATATGTATCACAATGCTGGCCCCCCTATATGGAACGGCGAAGGTCTTATCGATACAAAAGCTGTGGTTGCCGCTCCGCTTGGGTACTCAGTTGTTAAAGTATTACGGGATATCGGAATAAATGTGGTGGAAACCGGTTCACCAGAAGATATTTTAAAACTTCTACTTCACAGGCGTGTCGATGCAATTGCTGCACCTGGAACCACGGCCGACGCTCTTATTCGTGCTGACATTACCAGGTATAGTGATATCGAAAAAGACCCGATCCCCATTACGAAACGACCCTATTTTATCGTATTTTCTCAAAAATTTTCTGATGTAAATCCTGCGCTAACAAAGGCTATATGGCAGCAAACCGCAAATGTGCGTTCCGCCTACCGCCAACAGCTCATTGATAAATACTATAACCGGTAAAACCATTACCATTGTCGTCCAGGTCAGGTGGCTATAGCCACATTAGTGCGCATTGTGGCGGAAGTTAGTTGGACAGGCGTAAGCTATCTGAATGACTTGCGTCGGGCAGAAGGAAAACCGCGCGCGCCAAGTCACTTCCCAAAGTTTCGGCCTTGTAGGCTTGTTTCAAAAGCGGTGCGCCAGGTGCCAGCAGGTCAGGGTTGCTCTCCAGAAAATTATCAAAATTGTCGCAAGGTTGTTTTGATTGGCGCTCGGCAATGGCCAGCATGTAGAACCAGCTGATGGTTTCGCTATATTTTGCCGTAGCGCCAACATGCCGGGTAAAACAGCGCAAACCACTGGTGAACTTTTCGATGGCCAATGCAGTCGGCAGTTCCTGCAAGTACAGCCAGCCAAGCCTTAGGTGATTTCTGTGGTCAAACAGCTTGGGGTCAAGGCTGCAATCCTCAAATGCCCTACGCAGGTTTTCGTCTTTCATCTGTTCTACTCCGACAATTTGTGGCTGTGGGAGACATCAAGATCAAGGTCGTAGATTTTTTTCAAAGCCGCAATCTTTGCTTGGGTTTCCGATGAAAAGACCGGGTTTTTGCCCTCGAATGCGTGCAGCACGATGCCTTCGAGCAAATCACCCAGCGACATATCCAGATATTCAGCAGTACCCTTCAGGACCTTTACCAGGCGTTTCTCCATACGAACGCCAGTTTGGACACGTTCGACTTTCATTCGGGCCTCCTTACATTATCCAATGTATTGCTACCTATGTACCAAGGTAACATTCAAAATACAAGACTGAATTTTCCAAATGAACTAGGGTCTGAACTCAATTACCGAATGGAACTGTGTTGGAGCCAAAACGGTCAGTAAACAGGAGAAAAATGCAGATGATACGGGAGTATCAGCAAGGCTTTTCGACGTATTTACAGGATGTTTTGGGCCAACCCCTTGGGGCCGCGGCCAAATTGGCCATACCAACGTCGAAAATGCGTCAAATAGATCACTATTTTTCATCTTTTCCTTCTTGGTCTGACCAATTTTGCCTGCGGCACAGCCCTCATCGGTAATTGAGTTCAGACCCTAGTCGCTTGGGGGGTTAAAAAGTCAGCCAGTCGCCGCCGGCACCTTTTTCCAGAATATCCACAAGGCCGGAAATCTCGACCGCGGGGCGCGATACCAGCACTGCAGTATCAATGTCATGTTCGCGCAGGGCGGTCTCGCAGACAATAAAGCGGGCATCCAGCGCGCCGAGGCCGTCCAGCAGCACGGTGCTGTCGGCAATACCTTTGGCCATAAGGGCTTCGTCCATCTCGGGTCCGGTTTGACCAGATACAGATGCCAGCTTTGCCCAACCATCCACCTGCAGAAAACGAATAGCATTTTTAGAGAAAAAGAAAGTTACCGGCCTGCCCACGGCTGCGGCGGTTGCCCCCATCATCAGGGCCATATGGATACGGTCTGCCTCGCCGGACATCAGCACCAGCGTCATTGGGCGTTTGCTTGCTTTAGCCATCGTCAATTTTCCTTTTGCCAACAGTATTGGCTACTGGATCCAGTTTATTAATCAGATATTCTTCCATGGCTGGCGCAATCCAGGCAAATTCATAGTCAGATATCACGATGGCGCTAATCGCTGCGGGGGGATTACAGTCTTTAAACTTATGTTTCCCATGCGCACTCAATCGCCAAGTTAATTTATCCGTTAGGTCAGTTTTAAAATAGCCAGATAGTCGCACGCCAATGGCATTGTTGTTTGAAGCCTTGCCAACATAGATTATCTCACCGGCGGCATTCAGCATAAAATAAACGCCCGGATTCCAGTCTCCGTTTTCACTGCCAGGAAAGTAATCCTGTTTTGCCCAGATATCATCAAGCATTCTCGGTTCAGATATCTCGAGTTTTTCAAGGCTTGGCATGACCTCAAGGCGCAAACAACTCTTAAACCCCTCGAGTGCTGTACGGGCTTCCTTTATAGTTGCCATTCTTACTTGCCTATCGCACAGGTGGGGCATTTGGGGTCTTGCGGTAGCCCAATAGTGCGGGTGGTTGCACCCAGCGCATCATATATCAGCATTTTGCCCGCAAGGCTGTCGCCGATATCCAGTATTTCCTTCAACACTTCGACCGCCTGCAGGGTGCCAACCACGCCCGCGACCGCGCCCAGAATACCAATGTCCGAACAGGTGCGCTGCATATCTGCGGGCGGCTCCTCCGGCAGAAAACACCGATAGCACGGCAGGCCAACTTCAGCGTGCGGTTTGAAGGTGGCAAGCTGGCCCTCGAATGGCCCCAGCGCCGCAGACACCAGCGTTTTTCCGAGCGCCACACAGGTATCGTTGACCAAATGACGGGTAGCAAAATTGTCGGTACCATCGGCCACAATATCATAATCGCCTATGATCGCAGCCGCGTTGTCCGCACCCAACCGCACTGCGTGCTGAATCACATTAACGTCGCTATTGAGTGCTTTGATTTTAGCGGCTGCGCTTTCGGTTTTGGGCGTACCCACATCACCGGTCGCATGAATGATTTGTCGTTGCAGGTTCGACAGGTCAACATGGTCGTCATCCACAATGCCAATTGTGCCAACGCCAGCCGCCGCCAGATATTGCAGCAAAGGCGACCCCAAACCACCAGCCCCCACCACCAGAACGCGGGCCTTCAGTAGAGCCATTTGCCCCGCCCCGCCCACATCTTTCAGGATGATATGGCGAGCGTAACGTTCAAGCTGTTCGTCGGTGAAATCCATCTATTCAGGCTGCTCCAGCAGCGGCGCTTCCGGCGCATAAGCCCGGTGGCAGGCTGCACAGGCCTCAAGTATCTGGTTAAATAACTGTTGCTGGCGCACTGCGTTGTCGACTTTC
>JAJFIT010000037.1 GCA_021774775.1 Alphaproteobacteria bacterium
GGCGCTGCTAACCAGGGCGCAGTGCTTGAGACGATGAATTTGGCGGTAACGCTCCGTTTACCGATGCTGTTCGTTCTATATAACAACGGTATGGCGCAAACAACGGCTGCTGTAAACGTCACAGCAGGCAGTTTTTGTGACCGCGCCAAAAGCTTTGGCCTGACCGTGTGGTCTGCGGACAGTGCGAATTACCTGGACTGCTCAAAAGCAATTCATGATGCGGTACACCATGCACGCTGGGTTGGTCCTGCGTTTGTCGAAATCGCGGTTACGCGCGACCATGGCCATTATTTTGGCAGTGCAGAAAAAACTGAATTTTCCTCCTCAAAAGCAATGATCTGTTTTGCAAAATGGCTTTCTGATCAGGATATCCGCGACCAGTTGCTTGAGGATGCACAGCGTGCGGCGGAAAAAGACGCAGCCGCGACTGTCGCGGAGGCAGCTGAAGCACCGCTTGCGGCGGCGGGCGCACTTTCACCCTGGCTTGGGGTGCAAGGGGGCAACTGTGGTTGAGCAGATTTTGACAATCAGGCAGGCGCTCAACGGCGCGCTTCATCAGGTCATGGCTGATGATGATACCATCATTTCTATTGGTGAGGATATTGCCGAAAGTGGGGGTGTGTTTCAGGTTACTGAAGGTCTGTTTGGCAAATTCGGCGCCGCTCGCGTAATTGACACGCCCATTTCTGAAACCGCCTTTGTCGGTATGGGGGTGGGGGCGGCCATGACGGGCTTGAAGCCGGTTGTCGAACTGATGTTTTGCGATTTCGCCGGTGTGTGTTTTGACCAGATTATGAACCAGGCGGCAAAAGTGCAGTTTCTGTCGAACGGCAGAATTGCTTTACCGCTGGTTATCCGAACCACCATGGGTGCCGGTGATGGGTCGGGCGCGATGCATAGTGCCAGTTTGCACGGTCTGTTCGCTTCAATCGCAGGCCTGACGGTGGTGTGCCCCTCTACCCCCGCTGATGCAGCCGGTTTGTTGAAAGCAGCCATCCGGTGCGACGACCCGGTTATTTTTATGGAAAACAAACAGCTTTATGAGCTCGAGGGTCTGGTGGTGGAAGACTTGCCTGAGATTTCGCTCGGCAAGGCGCGAACTATCCGGGGCGGCACGGACATCACTATTGTAGCGGCAAGTGCCATGGCCCACCGGGCTTTGGCGGCCGCAGAAACTCTAAGCGCAAGCAGCATTTCAGTGGAAGTGATCGACCCGCGCACGATCAAACCGCTGGATGAGGCGGCGATTGTCAGCAGCGTGCAAAAAACCGGACGGTTGTTGGTGGTCGACGAGGGCGCTGCATTCGCCGGATTCGCTGACGCTGTTATTGCGGCGGTGGGCGAGCAGGCGTTTGGGTCGCTGCGAGCGCCTCCAAGGAAGATGTGCTCGCCTGACACGCCGGTTCCATATGCACCGGCTGCAGAACAGCGTTGGCTGCCTGGTAGCAATGATATTGTGAAAACCGTGACTGATATGATGGGGGCATAGGTGAGCCAGGCAAGCGGCGATAAGAAAACAAAAATCTGGGACGCGCCCACTCGAATATTCCATTGGCTGCTTGCGGTATTATTTTGCCTGTCGGCTTACTCGGCGTTTCAGGATAAATTCGGCATTTATGCCGACATGCACCAAAATGCCGGAGTTGCTATCCTCATTTTGGTGGTTTGGCGTGTTGTTTGGGGGGGTGTCGGCAGCGAAACTGCCCGCTTCAGCCAGTTTGTTAAAAATCCCGCGGATGCTTTCACGCATTTGAAGCAAATGCTTGCCGGACTGCCTTACACGGCGGTTGGCCATAACCCGCTTGGTGGCTTGTCGGTGGTTCTCATGCTTGCTTTGTTGTTGGCGCAGACGGCAATGGGGCTTTTTGCCAGCGACGGTATGATATTTTCGGGTCCGCTTTCGCGAGAGGTGACAGGTGCCTTGTCCAGCACCTTGACAGGCTGGCATGAGTTGTTGGGGCGCATTCTTATCGGGGTTGCGGTGTTTCATGTGGTAGTGGTGTTGCTTTATTGGCTGGTCAAGCGCGCCAATTTGATTTGGCCGATGATCACCGGAAATGCCGTGACGCAAGGGTCTGAATCAGCACCAGTAATAAAGCCCGGCTGGCAGGCGCTACTGTTGTTTATTGCAGTTGGCGCGGTGGTTTGTCTCTCGATTTTCTGATTGCTCAGTAATATTGCCCAGTAATATTGCCCAGTAGTAAAGCGCCCCCGTTACGAGAGCGCCTCGTAGTTTCTGTGGTTGTTTGTAGCGGATTTATTTGGCTTTATATTCGTCGTGGCAGCCTTTGCAATTGCGGCCTACATTTTTAAACGCAGCCATAATCTCGTCGGCGTCAGTGGTTCGAGCCGTGACCTCGGCAAATGCCGCTGTGTCTTTCTCCAGTGCGTCCATGCGTTTGGCGAAGTCTTCCCAGTTTTCCCAAATCGCATTTTTTGCCTTGGTAAAGCCTTCGGTGCCCCGAGTATCTTTTTCAAAAACAGATTTTGTCATGGTGGCTGTACTTGCCATTATGCGGGCAATGGCCGGAAGATGATCTGGGTTGCCGGTGCCCCGAAATAGAATCGGCACAAGCTTCTGCATCGAATAATTGAAATGCTGCATGGTGTCATGGCGGTATTTGGATTCGAAGAAACGTTCTTCTTCGTCTTGGCTGTTAACAACAGACGAAACCATTGGCACTGCGATGCTGATGATGGCAGCCAAA
>JAJFIT010000038.1 GCA_021774775.1 Alphaproteobacteria bacterium
TTTGAATAAATGCGAGGCTAGCCCTGACCAATCCAGAGCGTGATCGGTTGAGGTGGCTGTTGCACTGATGTGCTTTTTAATCGCCGACCTGGCGGAACAGAAGAACTGGCACCTTGGACTGGCAGATTTGTGTCATTGTCGTGCTGCCAAGGAAGAAACGCCGCAGCGGCGAGTGGCCGTAGGCTCCCATCAGCAATAGGTCTATCTGGTTATTCGTCACATAGTCGGTCACGGCCTGGTCCACAGATGACACGTCTTCAATTCTGGTTTTAACCGTGTATCCGGCACCTTCGAGCCTGGTTTTCGCCTTGCGCACAATACCGTCAGACAGGCTGTTGTCTGTACCCACTTTCAACAAGTGACACTCAAGTCCTTTCAGCAAGGGGCTTGATACGGCAAATTCAACCGCTTCATTGCTGCTGGCGCGCCCGTCATAGGCGATCAAAAAGCGCTCGACCGGTTTGGCCTGATGGGTGGCAATCAAGAGCGGCTTGTGAACCGCGCGCGATACCCGCTCCAGATTTGACCCCACATGGCCCTGCGTGTCGGTTTTGGTTTCGCCGCGCTTGCCAATGACAATCAGGTCAACGCCAGCCTCCAGTCGCTGGATTTCGTCAACCAGTGCGCCGCGCCGGTGCAGCACTTCAACAGATGCTGTGCTTTCAGCCGCAAATACCTGCTTGGCATGATCAAGAATAAGCTGGCCTTTTTTTTGTTCCAGTTTGCCGTGTTCCTGCTCAATTTTGGTTAGCTCTTCCAGCAAGTCGCTTTTAGCGCCCAAGCCGATTTGGCCTGATAGATCAGCCGACACGGGTGCTTCTGAGTGAGTTGGCACCATATGCAACAGTGACACGTTGGCATCCGTTTGCCCCGACGCCCAGGCCGCCATGGTAATGACATCGTCGGCGTGGGTAGAGCCGTCCAGACATGCGATAATGGTTTTCATATCAGCTACCTTTGTCAATCTTTTGGTCAATGTTTCGGCATCAGGTCAATGGCGTCCGGTTTGCCGTAAACCCCCAAACGTTCAACAATGGTGGCACTGGCTTCGTTCAGGCCCAATATTTCCACATCCGTACCTTCCCGGCGATACTTAAGCACCACCTTGTCCAGCGATGCAACGCCTGACAGGTCCCAGAAATGGGCCTGTGTCAGGTCAATGATAACTTTTCCGACCACTTCTTTATAGTCAAATGCGTTTGAAAACTGGCTGGCAGAGGCGAAAAATACCTGGCCGTATATGCGGTACGTGCGGGTGTTGCCGCCTTCGGCCAAGTCGGAATCGATAACCAGCAAATGCGACACCTTGCGGGCAAAAAACAGCGCGCTCATCAGCACACCGACAAACACGCCTTGCGCCAGATCGTGAGTTGCAACCACCACCGCAACCGTCGACAGCATGACAAAGCTTGATGATTTTGGGTGGGTGCGCAGGTTTTTCATCGAGGTCCAGCTGAATGTACCGATTGAGACCATGATCATTACCGCCACAAGGGCCGCCATGGGAATTTGTTGGACCCAGTCACCCAGAACCAAAATCAAAAACAGCAGGAACCCGCCCGCGAAGAAGGTGGATAGCCTGCCACGTCCGCCGGATTTAACATTAATCACCGACTGGCCGATCATGGCGCAGCCCGCCATACCGCCGAAGAAACCGGCGATGATGTTGGCGAGGCCCTGGCCCTTGCATTCACGGTTCTTGTCGCTGGGGGTGTCGGTCAAATCGTCGACGATAACAGCCGTCATCAGCGATTCCAGCAGGCCAACCGCCATCAGAGTTACCGAATAGGGGAAGATGATCTCCAGCGTTTCCAGCGTCAGCGGAATATCCGGGATCAGGAACATCGGCAGCGTATCGGGCAGCGCGCCCATGTTGCCGACTGTGCGCAGGTCCAGCCCCACAAACATGCTGAAAGCGGTCAGCACAACGATGGCCACCAGCGGTGACGGCACTGTTTTGGTCACATAGGGAAACAGATAAATGATGCCCAGGCCAACGGCGACCATGGCGTACATATGCCAGTTCGCGCCGACAAATTCGGGCAGTTGCGCCATAAAAATCAGGATCGCCAGCGCGTTGACAAAGCCGGTCATCACCGAGCTGGAGACAAAACGCAACAGTGAGCCCAGTTTCAGGTATCCGGCAATGATTTGCAGCACGCCGGTTAGAACCGTGGCTGCCAGCAGATACTCCAACCCGTGTTCTTTCACCAGCAACACCATCACCAGTGCCATCGCGCCGGTAGCTGCCGAAATCATGCCCGGGCGACCGCCAACAATTGCGATCACAACTGCGATGCAAAATGATGCATAAAGCCCCACTTTCGGGTCAACGCCCGCAATGATTGAAAAAGCAATAGCCTCCGGGATCAACGCAAGCGCCACCACCATGCCCGCAAGCAGGTCGTTTCGAATGTTGCCGAACCATTCGGTCCGCAATTGATATAAAGACATGGTCTCGTCCGTTTGTTGTGAACGCCGAGGGCGGCGGCGGAAATGCCCTGCAGTCGGCTGATTGTTTTAGTTTGAAATACAAAAAACCCCGACCTAACGATGGGGCTGTTGAACGCGCGTAAGGGCCGCATACAGCGGCATCGGCGCGTCAAAAAATCAACAGAGCGCTCTATATCTGCGTGGACGAATAGTTACAAGCTGTTTTTGGGCGTGGCGGCGCCCCATTCTGCGCACAACTCCGCACCAAAACAGGCTTGATGCTGAGGCTAACACAATCAGATTCACTGGTCCTGCGTCGCCGCTGCTTCTGCCGCGGCTTTTTGTGCTGCTTCAAGTCGGGACTTGAGAAAGCGCGAATTAGGAGAGATTTTCAGCGCGCCTTCATAGGCGGCTGCGGCTTCGCCGAAACGCTGGCTGTTCATATGCATTCCCGCCAAAACGGTGAAGGCATAGCCTACGTCGGGGTTATTTTTTGCACTATACTGCGCGATCGCCAGACCGGCATCACCCTGACCTCTGGCCGCCAGTGAACTTGCGTATTCGCTGAGAGTGAAGCCGGAGAAATCATAGGTGTGACCACCAAAAAATTGGCTTTTTAATTCCGTATATTTTTCAAGCGCGGCAGAGGCACCACCCTCTGCAACAGCGGTATCCAAAATGGTCTCGATCAGGACCGGTTTGTCTTGTCCGCGGTGGCACGACATGCAGGTTACTTTGGTATATTGGTGGTTGGCACCGCGGGAAAGGCCACTGATACGCTTATTTATGTCTGCAACCATCCGCAGCATCTCGCGGGCAATCTTTTTGGGTTCCTTGTCGTCTTTGGGGAATTGCATCTGGGTACCGGCGTCGGTTTTTTGGGCCACATGGCAGTGCGTGCAGCGCACGCCCAGCGCGAAGGAAAATCCTCGCATGGTTTCGCGCAGCTCGCCGGGGCTGATGTCTTTGGGCAGAACCTTCAGGTTTTCAGGGTCGTCAAAAGGGCTTTGTTGTGCGCCGAGGGTCGCTGCTGAAACAAAGGTTCCAAACGTGACCATTGCCAAAATCTGAATTGGTTTCATCCGGTCATCCCCTATATCTGATGAAATGCCAGTGTCACCGAGCCGGATATTGGCGGCAAGGGAGACTTTGGTTTACCAGGCATTTTGCTTTTTCAAAGTCGACAGACGAAATTTAAAGAAAATTAATCTGTGTTAGCGTAGATTGACCAACATGTTGCCTGTTCAACCTAGAGAAATTGTTTTGCCGCGAAAGTGAAAATGCCGATAGCTGCTGATATTCCGGCCAATGAAGCCCAACGCCTGCTTGCGCTTAACCGCTACGCGGTACTGGATACGCCTGCAGAATTGGCATTTGATCGAATTACCGCACTGGCGGCGGATATTTTTGATGCGCCGATCGCTCTTGTGTCTCTGGTTGATCAAAAGCGACAGTGGTTTAAGTCGCATCACGGACTGGGTGCTCGGGAAACTCACCGGGACTTGGCGTTTTGTGCGCACGCGATTGTTGAAGGCAAGGTCTTTTACATACCGGACGCCACCAAGGACGAACGATTTCACGACAGCCCTCTGGTGATTGGTCCGCCGCATATTCGCACCTATTTAGGCGCGCCGCTTATCACCAGCGACGGGTTTCTGTTGGGTACCCTGTGTGTGATATATTCCAAAGTGACCGACGTTCCAGAGAGTCAATTTATACGCCTTCAGCACCTGGCTGCCATTGTGGTAGACGAGCTGGAGCTTAAACTTGCCACCAAAGAGGCCATCGAGGCCCGTGCGGCAGCAGAGAAGTCTGATCAGGCGAAATCCGAGTTTCTGGCAATGATGAGCCACGAAATTCGCACACCCATGACCGGAGTCGTGGGCATGTTGGAGTTGCTGAGTTTCGAGCATTTGACGGACAGTCAGCTCGATTTTGCCAATACTGCACTTGGCTCGGCAAAAGACCTTTTGCGGATATTGAATGATATTCTCGACCTGTCGAAACTTGATGCCGAGCGAATGCCGCTGGAGGCCATTGAGTGCAGCCCGCACCAAATATTAAGCGACGTGGTGAGAACTCTGCGCGCCGACGCACAGGCAAAAAACCTGAACCTCATGGTTCACTTTGCTGCGAACCTGCCCGATGTGGTGATTAGCGACCCGCTGAGAATAAAACAGATACTGTTCAATTTGATTGGCAACGCGATTAAATTCACTGATCACGGGTCGGTTGATATTCGTGCAACATACACCCTGTCGGAAAACGACCTGACCGAAATCAGGATTGATGTTCAGGACACTGGGGTCGGTATATCCTCAGATGCGCAAGACCAGTTGTTCACACCGTTTTCGCAGGCCGATACAAGTACAACCCGGCGGTTCGGTGGAACAGGGCTTGGGCTCGCCATCTCAAAAAGGCTGGCAGAACTGATGGGTGGCAGCATTGAACTGACCAGCGAGGAAGGAGTGGGCAGCACGTTTTCATTTATGATCACGGTGCCGGTATCGAACAAAATAGCGAACCCGGCTGGTCGGCAAATTGCGAACTCTGCGGTTGAAAAAGACTGTTTGAAGGGCCTGCGCATTTTGCTGGCAGAAGATCAGCCGGTAAACCAAAAACTGTTTTCGATCATCCTCGCTAAGTATGGATGTCAGCCAGAAGTTGTAGCGAACGGTGAACAGGCCCTTGAAGCTGCCCGGGGGCAAAACTGGGATGTTATATTGATGGATGCGCAGATGCCCAAAATGGACGGTGTCACAGCCACGCGTCAAATCAGGAAACTGGACGGCGATGCGGCCAAAACACCGATTATCGCGCTGACAGCCAATGCAATGACAGGTGACCGCGAAAAATACTTGGCGGCGGGCATGGACGGATATGTTTCCAAGCCAATTGATGCGACTGAACTGATCGACACTATTTTGCAAGTTACTGCATAATCCGATTTTATCGCATGCGGACAGGCATTTATTGAAACAGTCCAGGCAACCTGATTGAAACTGGCAAAACCAGCACGCAACAACCGAACCGAGCCAGCTTTAGAGTGCGCCCGAATTATGCCGGTTGCCGGGATGCAGTGATTTACCCAATATATGCTCTGACCGGTGAACAACATGCCCTGCATGGCCGACAATCAAGGGGTCTGGCGCATGGGCAAGCTCAAGGTCCTTGCCCGGGTAATCGAGGGTGTCCAGGAAATGCAGCATACAGTTCAGCCGCGCGCGTTTTTTGTCGTTGGACTTAACAATCGTCCAGGGCGCGTCTGCGGTGTCTGTGTAGAAAAACATCGCTTCTTTTGCTTCGGTGTAATCATCCCATTTCGATAGGCTGGCCTGGTCGATGGGGCTGAGTTTCCAGCGCTTGAGCGGATCAGTTGTACGCGCATCGAACCGGCGTTTTTGTTCGTCCTGTGTGACCGAAAACCAGTATTTGTATAGCTGGATGCCTGAGCGCACCAACATGCGTTCCAGGTCTGGTGTCTGGCGCATAAATTCCAGATATTCGCCGGGTGTGCAAAAATCCATCACCCGCTCCACACCAGCGCGGTTGTACCAGGACCGGTCATAGAGAACAATTTCACCGGCGGTTGGCAAATGCTCGATATAGCGCTGGTAAAACCATTGCCCTAGCTCCACATCCGAGGGTCTGGCCAAGGCAACGGTCCGCGCGTGCCGTGGGTTGAGATGTTCCATAAAACGTTTGATCGTACCGCCCTTGCCCGCCGCGTCCCGGCCTTCAAAAAGCAGAACGAAACGTTGACCGGTCTCCATCGCCCAATGTTGGACTTTCAGCAGTTCAGCCTGCAATTTGGCTTTTGTCGCCTCATATTTTGCCCGGGATACCTTTCTGTCGTAAGGATATTGACCGGTTTCAAATGCATGGCGCACCCTGTCGGGTGTTACAATCGGGAAGACGAGGTCGCCATCTTCGCCGTTTGGCTTTTTCTGTTCGGTGCTTTCTTGGTCAACCATAGGCATCCCTTTCCCATACGTGCGAAGAATAGAGTATTTTCGGGCCCCCGAGTCTTGACATGTGTCAATATTTCGAGCGGTTTGAATCGTGTATCGATCCGGCTTGAGTTTTGGTCTCAGGTCGGGTTAAGCAGCCCGGATGTAGCCAGCCGCCGAGATATTTTAAGCAAATCGTGGCTGTTGCCCTGCCTGTCCGCAGTGCCGAAAAAGGCGATGACAATGTTCCGCTCAGGCGCGACAAAAACGCCCTGACCTGAATAGCCGCCCTTGAACATCATGCCGTCCGGCCAGATCATATCCCATTGCCAGGCGGCGTGACTGGGCACATCGTCGCCCCAGGTGTCCTTCATCCGGAACAGTTGCTCGGGGCTGAAACTGATCCCGTTGCCGCTAGCCAGGTCACCGAGATGGTCGTCGCCAATAACGCCGAAACCACCGCCAGTGAAAATTTGACCGAAGCGCGCCACATCGCGCAGGCGTGCAGAAAGCCCGGCATGAGCGGCGGCGTTGCCTTTGGGGCTGATCATCATCAAGCCGTCTGCTTCCGTGCCTACCTTGTCCCAAATCAGGCTTTGAAGCGCGGCCGCCAGTGGCAGGCCAGTGACATTTTCGATAACCAGTCCTGACACATAGGTATCGGGCGAGACATATTCATATTTTGTTCCCGCCGCCCGGTACCGCTTCATGGATTTGATCAGATCAAGCGTATCAACCGGCGGGTTATATGGTGCGGTTAACCCCAGCGTTTCCTCATACTGGTAGATGCAGGAACTGGTGTTTTGGTAGCCGTCGCTGTCAAGGCAAGCAATGCCCGATGCCATGTTTACAATGTTACGAACACTAGTGCCTGCCCAGTCGGTGCGGCGAAGTGCTGGCACATAGGTCTCCACCGGCAGGTCCACATCCACTTTGCCCTGCTGTTCCAGCGCGGTCAGCGCGGTGGAGACATAAACCTTTGTGACCGACCAGCCCAGATGTCTGTCATGAGCTTCCATGCGCGGATAGGCCTCGTAAACAACCTTGCCGCCAGACAATATGATCATACCGTCTATCAGGGGGCTGCTGGATATATAGTCATCCAGGGTGGTCTCAACGCCGCCTACTGTGACCACAAAGCTTGCTACATCGGCTCTCAGTGTTTGCGCGAGTTTGCGCTCGGGTCCGGTGCGGGCAATAACCGCGTGTGGGAAAAAAGCCGGGAAGTTTTTCCAGACATAATGGCTGACCGATCCGCCGTCATCAAAGTTGTCCGGCGTGTATTCGCGGTAAATATCGCGCTTTTGCTCCAGCTCAGTTTTATCCTGGGCGTGGGTTACCACAAAGGGCATTGTCCCGATAAGCGCTGCCACCAGTGCCCTATTGATCCATCGGTTTGCCATCGGTATTTGCCCCCACAAGTTCACATTTTGGGCGTAAGTATAGGTCCGAGCATATCACAAGTATACGGCCTTCTTGTCGGGATCAGGTGTTGACGCTACTGGTGGCGCAGCGCCAAAATCGGGTTGATCATGGCGGTGCGAGCGGCGTGGCTGGCCACCGTCAAGGCGGCGATAAGCAGAACCGTGCCGCCCGCGCTTATGAACACCAGCGGGATCAGGTCGATGCGGTAAGCGAAGCTTTCCAGCCAGTTTTGCACCAGAACACCAGCAATAGGCCATGCGACAATGCTGGCCCACAACACGGGTTTGGAAAACTGCCATACAAACAGGCGCACAATTTCCGCGACCGTAGCGCCCAGTACCTTGCGGATACCAACCTCTTTGGTACGACGCTCCACATTGAAAGCGGCAAGGCCAAATATGCCAAGAAAGGCGATGACAACCGCGAGAGCTGCAAAGACGCTAAATACTTGGGCAAGCCTGTCTTCGAGGGCATATTGGTCGGCCAGGTCTTCGCGCAAGTAGGTTTTAAGTACAGGCACATTCGGCACATAATTGTTCCACAATGCATCCATTCGTGCCAGCGCTTCCTGTTGGTTTTGCGGGGCCAGCTTAATGGTAAGTGCATTGAAAAAAGGCTCTGCGTTGATGAACAACATCGGTACCAACGGGCTGTGAATGGTTTGAAAATGCGCGTTTTCCACCACACCAACAACTTCAACCTGCACCGTGCCGCTCAGATAATCCTGCATTTGGTATGTTGCGCCCAACGCATCGGCTGGTTTGCTGTATCCAAGTGCCTGCACTGCCAACCGGTTGATAATGATAGAGGTGGCATAGTCATTTATCGCTGTGCGCCCTTCTAGGCTGACTGCCAGCGTATCTACATTTCGTTCAGTCGAAAAGGCACGACCTGCCAGCAGGGTCATATCCAGTGTTGCTTCAAAGCTCACGTCACCCGCAACGGCTTGTATGACAGTTGCACCACCTGATGAGTCGGCGTCGATGTGCACAAGGCCCACGTTATTTTGCTGTCCGCCGCCGGGAAGCTGCGCCATGCGCGTGGCGGAGGTGACGCCGGGCACGGTACGAACATTGGCCAGCAACGCTTGCTGCGCCTGCGTATCCGGTGCGCCGCGCAGGCCCCAATATGTCACCACATTGTCGGCGTTAAAACCCAGATCCATCGATGTGGCAAAGCGGGTTTGCAGGTAAAAATGACCGGCGGTTATCACCAGGACGATCGAGATAATATATTGCGCCAAGATCAAGCCGAGCCGGAAACGGGCGGACTTGGGGGATTGCGAGCGCCCACCCGAGAATGCAGATGACAGTGATTTTGATGATAGTTGAACCGCAGGATACAGCGCTGCCAAAACGGCGGTTGTCAGGCTTGCAGCGGCAGCGATCATCAGGAAGGCTGGATCAATTTCGTTGACGCCGAAACTGCCCATGCCGATCCAGCTGAAGATGATCGGTGCAAACACTTCAGTCAGCGCAAGCGCGATCAGGCAGGCGGCGCTGACCAATATGATGGCTTCCAAAAGCTGGCGCATTATCAGCTGACCGCGACTGGCACCTGATAGTTTACGTAGGGCGGTCTCGCGTTCGCGGGTTGTCGCGTGTGCGGTAGACAGGTTGACGAAATTGACCCCCGCCATGGCCAAAATAAGCCCAGCGATACCGATGAAACCCAAAACGAGTGCAGAGCTTCCGCCTGGCGCAATCGGGTTTTCGCCTTGTTGGTACAGGTGAATGTCGCCCACGGGCAGCAGACCCAGTGACATGACCGAACTTGGGGTTAGCGGGCGCCAGCTTTCCGGTGAGAAAAAGGCATTGGCATCCAAAAACGAGGGCAGGCGGGCCTTCAGTGCTGAAATGGATGCGCCGCGTGTCAGGGTGAAATAGCTATATACCCGCGCGGAGGTCCAATCGACAAAGTCGATATCAAGCGAACCGGGGCCATCGAACAACAAAATCTGGAAATCCAGATGGCTTTTACCGGGTAGGCCAGCCAGCACAGCCGAAACCCTGTAGTCGGTGCCACCAACAGTAATGATCTTGTCAACCGCGTTGCTGCCCGCGAAATATTTGTTGGCCGTCGCCTCGGTAATCACAACCGAACCGGCTGCAGCAAGTGCGCTGGTGGAACTGCCTTCCTTGAAAGAAAAGCCGAAGACATCAAAGAATGTTTCTTCGATGCGGAAAGCGGGCTCTGAGAATTGATTGTCGCCAATTTTGATCGGCGCGGTGCCCGCATACAGGCGGGTGAAATAGTCAATCTCGGGGAAATCTTTGTTCATCGCTGCCCGTAGTTCAAGCGGTGTTCGCGCCAAGGTTTTAGGCGTGCGTCCAGGCGGTGTGTAGCTGGCCTCTATCGTATAGGTACGCTCGACGTTCGGCAGCCAGGCGTCATAGCCAATTTCGCTTTTGACAAACAGGACGATGAAAAAGGCGGCGGCCAGACCAAGGGTTAATCCGCCGATATTGATCAGGCTGAAAGGCTTGTTGCGCATGAAAACCCGCATCGCCACTTTGATATAACTGCCAAACATCCTATCCTCCTGCTTATATGTTTTGGTAACATAAGCAATCTGCAGGCCAAGATGTTACGTTGAAAAATATATTTAAAAACAATGTTTTGCTGTTTTTTCAGTTCAATGCGTTGGGGTGTTTTTCTCCCAATTTTGATTTTTGTTCGATAATGAACAGCAGGATATGTTTGGTTGGGAGTGTCGGTTAGCCTTGCGCTCCTCGCAATCGCAGCCATACTGTTTGGCCTGACAATCAGGAGGCGGGGATGAGGAAATTTTCAAAATTAACGATCATGACTGCGGCAATGATTTTGGCAATAATTGCTGCGGGTGTGACGGCAGGCGCGCGCGCTGAAGCGCCGGAATCAGTTGGCGGGATAGTGCCGGTGCCGGGCGCGCGAACCACCGGCTTCATTGAAGTTGCGGACACCGGCGATGGGGCCGCCCGCATTCCGGTTTCTATTATCATGGGCGTAGAAAAAGGACCGACGCTGGCGCTGGTTGGCGGTACCCACGGCTATGAATATGCGCCGGTGATGGGGCTGCAAATCGTTGCCCGGAAAATTGATCCTGCCAAGCTATCTGGCACGGTTATTATCGTCCATGTGGCCAACATGCCGTCATTTTTGGGGCGCACTATTTACTATAGCCCTGCAGACGGTGCGAACCTGAACCGTGTTTACCCTGGCAAGGCGGACGGTACCTTGAGCCAGCGCATTGCCAACGCGATCACCACGCAGGTTATCGAACAAGCTGATTATCTGGTTGATATGCACAGCGGCGACGGCAACGAGGATTTGCGGCCTTATATTTATATGCCGGTGACGGGCAACAGCGAGATGGACGCCAAAATCAAGGGTATGGCGCTGGCCTTTGGGCTGGACCATATTGTGATAGACAAGCGGGATAACCTGCCTGCTGACGCATCGCTCTATACCGACATGACCGGGCTGACCCGGGGCATTCCCTCCATGACCACCGAAGCGGGCAGAGTTGGCTCAACTGAACCTGATCTGGTGCGCAAGAACGTTGACGGTGTCATGAACTTGTTGCGGCACCTGAAAATGCTGCCCGGCGAGGAACGACCGCCGCAGCCAACCGTTTGGCTGGGTGAGTTCAGTGTTGTTGCCAGCCCGGCAGACGGGATGTTTATCGCCAGCGTCCGTGGTGGCCACACGGTGGCGGAAGGCGGCGTGCTCGGGCAGTTGGTTGACTTTTTCGGCGAGCCGATCGCGACAATCCGCGCGCCTTTTGCCGGTATGGTGAACTATGTAATTGCCACTCCGCCAATGCGCAAGGGCGAACCGGTGGCCATGGTCAGCAAAATTGTCGCGGACGAATGATGCCGTGGGTCAACCGTTGGCGTCTATCCATTTGGTAACTTTTGGTTCATAAGTTATCGGTCAGTGATCGCTGTCTTGGCTCCGGCGCATCGGCAATTGAGTATAGACCCTAACAATATTTGTCAGAACGTAATCTCCAGGATGCGGTGATAGGCGGTGAACCCAGCTTTGGTGATGGCTTTTTGAGCGGCAATATTGCTGCATTCAGTTGAGCATATGGGCGCAAGACCTCGTGATTTGCTCTCTTCAATTAGGTGACGCAGCATGTTTGTAGCCAAGCCTTTGCCCCGTTGGCCGGTGCTGACGATCATGCCAACATCAGCGAATGTTGGCTGGGTTGGGTTGGGGCGGCACTCGCCGGTTGAGACAAGCGCGTTTCCGTTAAACAAGCCGTACAGTTCGCCGCGGTCAATTAGTCCGCTAAAGTAACTTTCCAACCATTCGGCATCTGCCCCGATTGTTTTTGCGGCGAAGTCAACCGCTGTTTGCAGACCGGATGGGTTCATCAGCCGCAGTGTCATACCGTGTGGGAAATGCCCGCCCCCGCATTCGGTACCGTCGGCCATGTGATACATAATGGCTTGCTCCGATACTGAGATTTGATGATCCATGCACAGCGCGAGAAAAGAGGGTTCTGCCGTCGAGACTATTGCTCCGGTTACCTTCAGTTCAGTCAATGCCTGCCGGAAGGCGGCGGGCGCGTTTGCTGGCGGCTGCGCAAAAAATTGAAGCATTTTCTGGTCGCTGTTAACCGCACAATAGCCGACGGCTTCACGGCGGTCATTGATGCTGAACTGGTCCGCCATGCCGGTGAAGGCCTCCCACATGCCGTCCAGCGGCGCGGACGTCGTCGCGCGGTACTTTGCCTTCAGGTCAGCGATCTTTTCGCTGGGGGTTTGCTTGAGGGTAAACATGCTCATTGGGGGACTTCCTTGTAGTTTTGGTATAGCTGTACCAGCATCGCGTCCAGCGGGTAGTCCTTGAAAACAGACAGATAATGCAGGGTAATACCGTCCAGTTCCGCAACAAAGCGGCGCGCAGTTGCGAGCGGGTTATCCGCGTCTGCTCGTTTGAACATGGTCTCGGTCATCGCAAGCAACTGCTCGGCGCGTGCATGCATGGGACCCTCTACAATGTCCTTTAGGTCAGGCTGGAACATCAAACTGAGTTGGAACGTTAAAAACTGTTTGTTGGCTTTTAGTGATTTGCCGTAACGCGCCAGAAAATCACGCAGTGCTATCTGGTAACCGGCGTTAGCTGTCATGTCGCCTGCCACCGCCATCATGGTTTCGCTAGCCCGATCGATGATCGCCAACAACAGGGCCTCTTTGCTGTCGAAATAATTATAGGTCAGCCCCTTCGACACTTTGGCCGCCGCAGCGATCTGGCTGATCGAGGTGGCGTGAAAGCCATTCTCGGCAAACAGGGTCAATGCTGCATTGAGAATTTTGTCTTTTCCGTCTTGTGGTCGCATGAGTTAACCGTTTCTGATAGCAAATATACATCATGACTGACTGGTCAGTCATTTATGACGAAATAGTCTGCCGAACTGCCCGTGTCAAGGCTTGTGTCGGTCCATTGCCAATATTTTTGATTAAAGGTAGGCTGTTTGGCAAATAGGCAGGTGTTGAAAGCCAGGGGGCTCAAGATGAAAAAACCTAGAAGTATTAATTCAGTTATTTTTGCAGGCACTGCGGCGCTGGCGTTGTGGGGCAGTGGTGCAGTGTTGGCAAATGAGGATGAGAAATCAACGGTTCTGACCATCGATCATTTGGTCGGCATGCAAACACCGCGTGATGTAAAACTCAGTCCGGACGGCAACTGGGTGGCCTATGTGGTTAGCCGCAATGATATGAAAAAAGATCGCGGATTCAGCCAGATATGGATGACATCCACTGACGGCAAAACCACCCTGCCGATGACAGCGTCTTATGCCAGCGCCTCCAGCCCGCGCTGGAATCCTGATGGCAGCACGCTCGCCTTTTTGGGCACCCGCGGCAGCGACAAGGACGCCAAGTCGCAGGTTTGGTTGTTGAACCGAATGGGCGGCGAGGCGCAGCAATATACTGACGTCAAGCAAGGCGTGTCAGGATTTGCCTGGTCGCCGGACGGCGCGCGCATGGTGTTGACCATTCGTGACCAAAAGCCTGAACCAGACGAAGGCGAGGCCGAAGCCAAGTCAGACAAAGACAAACCAAAACCATGGGTGATCGACCGCCTGCAGTTCAAGCGGGACTATGTGGGCTATCTGGACCGGCGGCGTAGCCATTTTTACCTGTTTGACGGCGACGGCGAGCCCGAGCAGATCACCACAGGGGACTTTGATGACCGTGACCCGCAATGGAGCCCGGATGGCGCCCGTATCGCTTTTACCTCAAAGCGCGACGGTGATCCCGATGCAAATACCAACGACGACATCTGGGTGGTAAGCGCCGCCAGGGGTGCAAGCGACCGCACGCTCACGCAAGTGACAACCAACAAAGGCAGCGACGCTAACCCCGCCTGGTCACCGGACGGAAAAATCATCGCCTACACCACGACTGTTGAACCGGAGAAATTTTGGTACGCCACCGATCATTTGGCGGTTATCGGTGTGTCCGGCGGTGGTACTGCGCGCCTGTTGACCAAAGACTACGACCGAATGATTTCCAGCCCCATCTTTTCAAGTGACGGCAAATCGGTCTATTTCACCGCAGCGGACCGCGGCAATCGCCCGTTGATGAAAGTGGATGTGGCCAGCCAAAAACTGGAAACGATTACTGCAGGCGAAGTGTCAGTTCGTGGTTTTGACATGCTCGGTAACAATCTAATTGCAACCGTGCAAAGCAGCCATCATGCGCCAGCGAATGTGGTGCTGATCAAGGGCTCAAAACCCGTGCAGGTTACCGCGTTGAACGCTGATCTGCTGGAGGGTGTGACCCTCGGTAATGTGGAACGGTTGAGCGTCGCCGGATGGAACGGCGATAGTGTTGAAAGCTTCGTTTATTACCCGCCGGGTTACACCGCAGGCAGTGCCTATCCGACCATTTTCATGCTGCACGGCGGGCCGGTTGGCCAGCATGACACCAGCTTTGACGCCTGGGGCCAGCTATATGCTGCCAATGGTTATATCGCGGTGTTGCCGAACCCGCACGGCTCCAGCGGATACGGTCAACCCTTCACTTATGCGCTGAACCGCCAGTGGGGTGTGCCTGATTTCGCAGACGTGGACGCTGTGGCTGCCCATATGGTGAAAGAAGGCCTGAGCGACCCTGAAAGGCTGGGCGTTGGCGGATGGTCTTACGGTGGCATTCTGACCAACTATATGATTACCAAATCCAACCGATTTGCCGGTGCGGTAACTGGCGCCAGCGTGGTTAACTTCACTGCCAACTACGGCCATGACATGTACCAGAATACCTGGGAGGCCGAGTTTGGCCTGCCGTGGGAACCAAACGCAGACCTGAATGCCATCGATATTTTCAGCAAGCTCGGCAGTGTGACAACGCCCACCTTGGTGATGGGCGGCAAGGAAGACTGGAACGTGCCGATCCAGAATTCCGAGCAACTGTATCAAGTGCTTAAACGGCGCGGTATCGACACCCAGCTTGTTGTCTACCCGGGTGAGCACCATGGTTTTCGCCGTCCCAGTTTTCAGGTCGATCGCTACAAGCGGTTTCTGGGCTGGTTCAAGAAATATGTGAAGGGCGAGTGATAACTGGCTGACGTTGTGGTTTTAGGGAGAGACTCATGAGATATATTTTAGCTGTAATTCTATCGCTGGCGGCGACATTTTCAGTTCAGGCGCAAGACGCAGACACACCCGAGCAAAAGCTGGCTGCGGCTGGACACACCTTGCCTTCCCCCGCGACCCCGGTTGCCAATTATGTTACATGGCGGCAGGCTGGGAATATTCTTTATCTGTCAGGCCACGGCGAATGCGGCGACGCGCTTACCGGTAAATTGGGCGCTGACCTAACGGTGGAGCAGGGATACCAGTCGGCCCAACGAACGGGGCTGTGTATGCTGGCAACGATCAAAAGTGCCGTTGGTGACTTGTCGCGGGTCAAACAGGTGCTGCAAATCATGGGCATGGTTAATGCCAGCCCTGATTTCACCCGCCAGCCCCAGGTGATAAACGGCTTTTCTGATGTTTTTGTTGTTGCCTTCGGTGACCGCGGCAAGGGTGCCCGCGCCGCCGTAGGAATGAGCAGTCTACCCGGCGGCATTGCGGTTGAGATCAGCGCGGTGGTTGAACTGAAATAGCACATGGTGCGAATATCAAAGGCGCTGGCCGACTTTACGGCTTCTGGTGGCTTTCAATCAGCACTTCGGAATGCAAGGTTTTGTGAACCGGGCATTTGTCGGCGATGTCGACAATTTTTTGTCGAGTTTCAGCGTCCATGTCGCCGATCACTTCGATCTCGGCCACGATGCGATCCAGACGCCCACTTTTGGTTTCGCAGGTGTCGCAGTCCTCGGCATGAATTTTGTCATGTTTCAGCGTAACCCGTGCTTGTTCCATTGGGAACCCTTTGCGCTCGGCATACATGCGCATGGTCATGGCCTTGCACGCACCTAGCCCCGCCAACAGCAGGTCATACGGCGTTGGCCCGGTATCCGTGCCGCCGTAGCTGACCGGTTCATCGGCGAGGAAGCTATGCTTGCCACCAATGGAAACAGTGTTGGCAAACTTGCCCTTGCCGGTTTCTTCCACAACGACAGTGCCCGGAGCGACAGAGGTGGCCGGGCGACCGGCTTCTGCCTGCGGTGCGTCGAGGTAACGGGTTGCCCATGTGGCGATAACGTCAGCAACATAAGCAGCGTCCTGCCGATTGCTCAACATGTGATCGGCTTTGTCAAGCGTAACGAAGCTTTTAGGATGCTTGGCAGCCTGAAAAATACGCCCCGCATTTTCAATCCCAACAACTGCATCAATCGGAGAATGAAATACAAGCAATGCCTTCTTCATGGATGCAATTGATTGCTCCAGTTTCTGGCCTTCGATATCATCGAGGAATTGCTTTTTGATGGTGAAAGGCCGACCGGCAAGCGATACTTCGGCCTGGCCGCGGTTTTCGATGTCGTCCCGTGATCCGCTAAACTGGTCCGCCACATGAGCCGGGTCTGAGGGCGCGCCGATTGTGCAAACAGCCAGCGCTTCCGGTACATGCGGTGCCGCCGCTAATATTGCAGCCCCTCCCAGCGAGTGGCCGATGAGCATTTTTGGGGCTTGGAAATGCGCGCGCAGATAATCGGTCGCAGCAATCAGGTCTTGCACGTTGGAAGAAAAATTGGTGTTGGCAAAGTCGCCTTCGCTCGTGCCAAGGCCGGTGAAGTCAAACCTCAGTACCGCAATACCTCGTTCGGTCAGGCTTCGTGCCACCCGCGAGGCGGCAAACACGTCTTTGCTGCAACTGAAACAATGGGCCCAAAGTGCATATGCCAGCGGCGTCCCGCTGGGCAAATCCAGCTTGCCTGCCAGCCCACTGCCGTCAAATCCAGGGAATGTAATTTTTTCACTTTTAGGGGCCATGGTTCAAATCCTTAAGGAGATAGCTGCTGGTGGTTGGTATTTACCGTTTGGAGTTTTTTTACCATACGCCACCAACAAGCCCAACAGCATGGAAAGTGCGCCATACTGCGTTAGAATGCCATCGGCAATTGAGTTCAGACCCGGTACCAAACGCTTGGTCATCATAGGCACGTCTATTTTGCAGCACGTTCCATCGCCTATTGCGGCACAACATCAAAGGCGACCGTGGTGCGTCGTTTTCCGGCTTTAATCGGTACCGTGCCGTGCAACATGTAGGAAGGAAACAGAACGAGGCGTCCGGGCACTGGTTTTACAAATCGGTGTGGCCCCTCGTTTTCAGGGTCGAAATGAGCATCCCCGAATTTGAGCCAACCCTCATGGTCTTCATCGTTCAGTTCGGCAGGCACTTCCACATAGTAAACAGAGCTGATCCATCCGGCAGAATGCACGTGATCGTGGTGGAAACCGCCGTCGCTTAACTGCACACTCCATGCGCCTGAGAAATCGAAACCATCGGTGATTCTGTTCCTGAATTCAGCGGGACCGACTTTTTTCAAATGATCAATATACTGACCAATATACCTGCGAAGCTGGTTTTCCAGCTGCTTGATTTCGCTGTCGGCTTTATTGAACAGCATGCCGTGCGTTTGGGTGCCGTGCGCAAGGGTTTGGTCGATGGGAGCCGTTTCACTTCGGTGGTGCGGTTGCAGTGCGCGCAGTAAAGCGGTGTTGAAGTCTTCCTGTGTGGCATATCCACCGGGAGGGTCCAGCTCAAAAACCTGAACCAATTCCGCGTAATCGTTAACCCGTGCAGCTTCGGCAGGATTGACATGGCTGTTGGCCGCCGCCAGAAACGCCAAGCATTCCTGGTCAGAATCATCGATGGCTTTACACTCTCCCAAAATCTCAGACGCGCGGTCGTATTGTTTTGCGCTGATCAAGGTACGACCGTATGCCTTTAACATGTTGGCGTCTGCGGGGTCCAACTCGTAGGCTTTGGCATAAAGGGGCAAGGCATCAAAGCCGTTGTCCAGTTGTTGTTTTACGCCGGCAAGCTCCGCGTATATGCGCGCATTGGGGCCAAAAGTGCTTAGGCAGTGCTCCAATTGTGCTGCTGCGTCATCCAGCTTGCCGGACAGAATGCGGAAATAGGCCTGCCGCAAGCGCAGTACCAACAGGCTGGGCAATCTTTCGATGGCGACATCGAAACTTTTGAGGAAGTTTGTGTGCTCGCCGTGTTCCCACAAGGCTTTGTTCAGCGTGTCATGGGCATCAACATAATGCCGTTTCAGAACCACTGCTTTTTCATAGTGGGCGAGAGCTTTGCCAATATGGCCCGCATCATAATAGGCGTTGCCAGCCAGCAGGAAGGCCTCGGCGTCCTGGCACCCTGCGCCGATGCACTGCTCGTGACAGGATATCGCCTCATCGGTTCGCCCCATAAGACGAAGCACCTCGCCCAGATAAGCCAGTCCAATCTGGTCTGATTTCATCTGCAAGGCGGCTTGAATAATTGATCCGGCTTTGTCCAGAGAACCGACGGACATCATCGCCAGGCCTACCAGCAAATGCAAAGCCGGGTTCGGGCCAAGGGCGCTCGCGCCGTCGCTCGCTATTTTGATCGCGTCGTCGGGGCGCTGGCAATAAAGTTCGCTGCGGGCGGCAGAGATAACGTTATCAAGTTCGCTCTTGTCCTCATTGTAGACTTTCAGTGCGACAGCTGACGCCAGGTCATAGGCTTTGATGTCGATAAGCATTTGAATGAATGCTCTATGCTCCGGGCGGGCAGGCCTGAAAGTGTCTTGGTTGAATGTGGCTATGGCCTCCGCTTCGCGGCCATGCCCAACAGCATGAAGCAAGCGCTGGCAGCCCTCCGAAAAATTACCGTCAAAAACCTGTGTCACAACGTACCCTGTATGTCATTTATTAACTGCGTGCACCATAGCGGTGCCAGAATATTTGGCAATTGGGGAATTGCGAGCTGGCGGGGGACTTCACATTGCAAACAACAAGCTTAGAGAGTTGGTCCAGCCGCAACAATCGCCGCCGCTCGCACAGTATCGGCAATTGTTTCTGCGGTGGTATTATCGTGCACCGCGCGCGCAATGGTAAGGCCGCCGATCAGTGTACTGAGCATAGCCCATGCCCGCGCCGTTCGGTCTTGCTGGTTTTTCCCCGCAAGGCCCTTCGCGATCAGGTTGGCGATTTGGTTCATCTTGGTTTCGTAGGTGGTGTGCAGGTCCGGTGATGCGCGCACTACTTCGGGGGAAAGCGTTGTCATGGCGCACCCGCAGGCGAGGTCTTCGCGGTGTGGCTTGCCCAGATAGTAATCAGCAAAAGCCTGTACCCAGTCGGCCCCGTTTTCTGCCTGAAATATCGGCACAGCTTCGATCACTTCGTCTAGGCCAGCCTCCAGCGCAGCGACAAAGGCACCGTCTTTGGACCCGAAATGCGCGTAAAACGCACCAGACGTAACGCCTGCCGCTTTCGCGACACCGTCTACACCGATGCCAGCATAACCATTGCTGCGAAATTCTCGGCCTGCTGCCGCAAGTATGCGCAGGCGGGTTTGTTCTCTTTTTGTCAATTTTTCAGTCATAACCACTCCAATATATAACGAATGATATATTTTATTTAATGATCAATTTCAAGGGCAGCAGTCAAAAATTCATAAAAAATATAACGATCATTATTTTTTACTTGTAAATATAGTGATCGTTATATATATCTTCGTTATCGACACGGCGCCGCTTTGATTTGGTGGCCAACAAAATAAACAAAACCAATAAACGGACAAGACAGAGAGGAGATCAAAAATGAACGCACTGGCATACATGGAAGTGCAAATTGCGGTGCCGCTTGAGGTGACATCGTGGCGGGAGATAAAGCCCACCCGCCCGCAGCGGCCAAATGTGATCGCAAGACTTTGGGCGTGGACCACTTCCGCGAACTCAACCAACCAGCCGACAACGAGATAGATAGTTACGATCAAGCCGTCTGGTCATTCGGGTAGGCGGAAACCAACATCAACGAAACATATAAGAGGATAGAACAATGATTAAACAACTTACGACCGTAGCGGCCCTGACACTTGCAACCTTGACAGTCGACCTGGTGCCTGCTTACGCCGATGACACAACGTCAATTCCTATCGGCGGGATCGGTATGGCGAACTTTGTGCCGCAGCCGGATGGTACATTTACCATCCTTGCGCCGTTGACCGGCAGCGTCTCAAACGCCGCTGGCAAAGTAACCGCCACCCGCGAAACAGCCACAGGCCTTGAAATGGACATGGAACATTATTTCATGACTGAAAAAGGTGGTTTCATCCACACGGTAGACCTTGGAATTCTGACTGCTGTTCCCGGCAAGCCTGGCCGCTACATGATTGAAATTACCTACGACGTTCAGGAAGACGAATCGTCTGGCGAACTAACCGGTTATGACGGCACCTTCCAAAGTTACGGCCTGGTTGACCTGAATAAATTGCAGGGCCTGATCCGCTACAGCGGTGAAATTAGTAAATAACAGCAAAACACGATGGCGGGAAATGGTTCCCGTCAGCCATACCAATTGAAATCACGACAGAAAACGCTCAAATCAAAGGATAGAACAATGCCCCTTATTCAAGTAACAGCCCAAACAAAAACACTGACCAATGCCCAACAGAACGATTTGATGTCCCGCGTCTCGAACGCGGTTCTTAAAGCCGAACGCGCCCCGACAGACTTTGAAGGTGCCCGCGCGCTAACCTGGGCCTATTTCACCGAAGCACCGGAAGGATCGGTTTATATAGGAGGCGAAAATATTGACAACCCGCCTGTACGTATTGCCGTAACAACACCGGAAGGCGCGTTGAACGATGGTACTCGCGCAGAGCTTGTCGCTGAAATCGGCGAGATTGTTGACGATATCGTTGGTGGGTTTGAAGGCCGCCTCAATCATTGGGCGTTGCTTTACGAGGTTGCCGAAGGCAGCTGGGCCGGTGATGGCCAGATATTCCCCCTAGCGGGCATTAAAGCAGCGATGAATATTAAATAATATATAAGCGAGCGATGAGCGGGTTCAGCGCCGTCTCATCGCTGACCGCAATGATAAAACTGGATAGACCAATGAACACCGACAGCACCCCCTTTAGCTTTCCAAATCGCATCCTTTATACCATGATCCGGGTCGCGGACCTTGATGTGTCCATCGCCTTTTACCGTGATATTTTAGGTATGAGTGAGCAACGGCGTGAAACGTTCCCGGACGGGCGCTTCACGCTGGTGTTTATGGGTTACGGCGATGGAGCCTCGAACCCAACCATTGAATTAACCTGGAACTGGGACGAGAGCGACTATACCCACGGCAGTGGCTTCGGCCATATTGCACTTGGTGTTAAAAACATTGCCGCAGCAAGTGCCCGCGTTACTGCCCTGGGAGGGAAAGTCATTCGCGCCCCCGGATCGATGGCCGTCGCGCCCATCGAGACAGGCGAACGTGAAGTGATTGCCTTCATCGAAGACCCGGATGGTTACCGAATTGAATTGATCGAATATGCCTAAAGCCGGTGCCAATTGACCAAGTAGGAAAAAGCCACTCACACTGAGTGGCTTTTTCCTGGGCTCTTGGCTAAGTCTTCTTTGATAGCAATTGCTTGAAGATCAGGAAATGGCTCACCAGCAGTAGCGGCACCAACATGGTAGGGATAAACCAGACAGCACCAAAGTTTGGCACCACTTCAGGGTGACTTAGGGCTAATAACAGGTCAACCGTACCGGCAACATTAAACAGCCAAACAAGAGCCAGCACACCTTTTCGGCCCGACCGCAATGCGACGAGCGCCACCAATGCCAATACGGCAGCGAGTAAGTCGCCGTAGGCGGTTGGCACGGAAAAAGCGCTGTCCAGAGGGCTGGTCGCAAGGCCGGGCACCAGAAATGACAGGCCGATATGGCGCGATGTGTGCGGCAATATTAGCCAAAAGAGGGCTTTGTCGCGTGGTAAACTATTCAACTTGGGCATGACAAGCCAGTTGGCGATTAGACTATAGACCAGCAGGCTGAATACCAATTGCAGGCCAAAAATTGATAATATTTCCATGGGTTTACCTTTCAGGGGTTAGATTTTTAATATTTGGTGAATTTCTACTCATTAAATATGTATATACAGATATATAGTCAAAAATTAGCCGGAAGAATTGCAGGTTTGCTCAATGCTGTTGAGGGTTTGCATCGTCTCAGGCCAACTATTGTTTTTGAGCGAGTCCAATAGAATTTGTTGTGCTGTCTGCCAAAGTGGCAGTGCAACGGTGAAAGCTTCTTTGCCGGTGGACGATAGGCGTATATGCCGCTCGCGCGCATCGTCTGACCTGATATTTTCAACCAAGCCGCGGCGCACCAGCACATCCAGGTTGCGGGTTAGGGTTGTCGCATCGATACCAAGGATTTTCGCCATATCCCCGATAGTGATATCGTCTTCCATATCAAGCGTGTTGAGCAGGGTAAACTGTGTGTTTCTGACCCCGGCAGGCTTAAGCGCTTTGTCATAGTGCCGCGCTATCGCTCGGGCTGCGCGTCGAAGCCGGTAGCTGATGCACTCGCCGGGCTGAGGCGTGGTTTGCCTATCTGATTTATCCATCTTTTTATCGCTTTTTGGTTAGTATATGCATATACAGATAATATTCCGAATGAGAATTACAAGAATGGATCACAAAATTTATCGTTGGACAGATATCCAGAACCACCTGCACTTGGTCACCTGATCTGGTCGACACTTTAAATTATTAATAGTACGGTTATTTTTAGTAGAGGGAGTGCATTGGAATAAGAGGTGATAAGTCAGTTGGTTCGGGCAATTGCATATAAAGATAAACAGCGATCGGGGAGATCGAAATATGGCGGCACAGCAGCATCACATACCATCTGCAAGTATATTACTTGTTCTGGTTACCAATCTTGTCATAGGGCATGCTGCCATTTCTGCCGATGACTATAGCGACGGGCACTTGAAGGTTAAACGCATCTTCTCCATAAATGAACTGAAAGCGCTGGCGCAGCCGTACGAGGGCGTTGTCACTGGTGCGGGCAAACGAACCGGATTGTTTCCGATTGAGGCCAGCGGCGTTTCCACCAAGCCGATCACCCAGGCAGCCAAAGCTTTTTTGTCGATGCTTTCAACATCTCAGAGAATTCGAACTTATTTCGCTATTGATGACCCTGAGTGGCGACGCTGGTCCAATGTGGACAACGGCATTTATGTCAGAAACGGTGTCAGCCTCAAAGAGTTGGACGCCACCCAGCGGACAGCAGCATGGAAAATTCTTCGCACGTCGCTCAGTGCCAAGGGCCTTGAGCTTAGTGAGGCAATCATGAAAACTGACCAGACCCTGCGCGAAATTAACAAATCCGAATTTCTTGATGAAGAGCTGTATTTTATCACCATTATGGGTGTGCCCAGCGAGACAGAACCGTGGGGTTGGCAAATTGACGGCCATCATTTGGTGATCAACTATTTCATTCTTGGTGATCAGGTGGTGATGACCCCTACATTTTTAGGCGCTGAACCGGCGGTTACCACCACTGGAAAATACGCTGGCAACGAAGTTTTACAGGCTGAACAGGATACGGGGCTGGCCTTCATGCAGTCGCTAACCCCCGCGCAGCAAGGTGCCGCTGCGCTGGAGACAAGAAAAATCAAAGACGATATGAAGGCGGGTGCGAACGCAGATAATTTGGTGCTGGATTTTGCCGGGCTGCGGGCGAGCGAAATGTCAACGACACAGCGCGCTGACCTGATGCGGCTAACCGGCTTGTTTGTGGGCAATATGAAGGAAGGGCACGCTGCCGTTCGCATGGACCAGATGGCCGCTCATCTGGATGAAACATATTTTTCCTGGGTAGGGACCGCAGCCGATGATGCGGTTTTCTATTACCGAATTCATAGCCCGGTGCTCCTGATAGAGTTTGATCACCAGCGCCCTGTTGGTACCAGCGCGATAGCGACCGGCAACGGACCAATCCGCAATCATATTCACGTGGTTGTTCGCACGCCCAACGGCAACGATTACGGCAGGGACTTACTTGGCCAACATCTGAAGGCTCATGCTCACTAACGGGACCAGAAGCGGCAGGTCCCGTTTGTTTTAGGTGGCGCTATCTCACGCTTACCGAAGCCGGGCGGCAATACCGTTCAGGGTTTCACTCAGCGCGTTTTGACGCCGCAAGGCGGTGGTGCTGGTATCACCAGATGTCAGCCTTCCGGCAATCGCTTTTAACCGGTCTGCCACGCGCCGATCCTTAGAACCATTCGCAAGGCTTGATTCCGAGCTATCGAGCACAGCGTTCAGGTCTGCAACAGTTGATGCCCCTAGCGCATTACTGCGCTGAAGCTGGTCCATATAGGCGCGGGCAACAACCGGTTCAGCGGGCCACGACACCCGGAACTGTTGCTGCGGGTTAAACACCCTTCCCTGGTCGGCAAGCTCGGCGGCAGCAATTTCGTTTTCGCTCAAATGCTCGCTGGGTAACAGCGTCATCACATCCAGCCCGCGCACAATCTCGCTGCCGTATATCTTGCCGCCGTACCAATAGGTTGACCAGAAACCGCCTGTGACCAGAACATCTTCATGGATAGGGCCGCGATCAAAGAAGGCGATCTCAACCGGGTTTGCAGAATCGGTAAAGTCAATCACCGACATGCCGCCCTGGTACCACGCCTGAACAAAGATATCGCGCCCCGGCACGGGCACGACAGAACCGTTGTGGGCGACGCAGTTTTCGGTTTCGGATTGTGGTGCCGGTAGTTTGAACCGGCCTTTAAATTCCAGTTTGCCGTCATTTATATCGTAAAATACGTCGGCGCCCCATGTTTTGGGGTCGTGCGCCATACAGCGCGGCCTGCCGCCGCCACCCCATTCGTCGGTGAACAGAACCTTGGTGCCGTCATTATTGAAGGTGGCCGAGTGCCAATAGGCAAAACCGGGGTCGGTTACCGCATCAATGCGTGTTGGGTTCAGCGGGTCAGAAATATCAAAGATGATACCATTGCCCGAGCAGGCCCCGGCGGCAATTTTGGCTTCCGGGAACACGGTTATGTCATGGCATTGGTTGGTTTGGCTGGTGCGCTGTGTGTTGTCGCCGTGATCGCCGCCTTCCCAAAGTCCGCCGAGTACGCCTGTTTCAGGGTCGGCGAATACCGCCGGGCTGTCAACGATGCGTGCCCTCGAGGGATCATCGACCGGAATTTCGATAACGTCGATACGGAACAGGGCTGTTCGTTCATCGCCGGCCACACGGCCTATACAGCCTGCCAGCTCTTCCTCGTCGCGCACCGAAGATGTGCCCGAGTTATAAACGATGATTTTTCCGTCTGCGCCGGGGCCAGAGACAACGGAATGGGTGTGCGAGCCGCGGCAGGTTTGCACTTGTCCCACCTGGATGGGGCGTGCCAGATCGCTGATATTGAAAATGCGCAGGCCGCGAAAACGGTCGGCGCTTA
This sequence comes from Alphaproteobacteria bacterium, assembly GCA_021774775.1. GTDB lineage: Bacteria > Pseudomonadota > Alphaproteobacteria > Sphingomonadales > Kordiimonadaceae > Kordiimonas. The sequence continues at coordinate 25,660 of JAJFIT010000038.1, forward strand.
CGTCTTCACTGATGCCGCCAAGGCCGCAATCAACCCGGCCGCGGGTTTGTTCCACTGACATAATCAACAGGTCATCGACAATTGAGATATCGCCTTGGCCGCCGGGGCAAACCACCGAGCTGAATAGCTTGGGTGTGCCGTCGTCCTGCAACTGGTAGACATTGAAACCGTGGTAGCTGCCCACCACCAGCTTGTCGCCAGCGAAGGCCATATCGGTGTTGGAAAAGCTCAGGAACGGAGAGCGTTCACCGCGCTTAACTTCCTCTTCCTCACCGTCTGCCTGATCTGCCTGGTCTGTCTTGGCTGGTGTGTCGCCTTCTTTTGCTTCGACAACCGGCGGAAGGTCAGAGGGGTTCTCGGGGTCGAAAAATCCGGCTGGCCGGGGCAAGGTGGCAACCAGCGCTACATTCATTGCGGCTGCGCCTGCGTCCCTGAAACCGGCGGTTAGGCCTGCGCGCGGATCAGGCGATAGGCCAACCAGCAGGCCGGTCATGCGTTTGATCTCGGCATTTTGGTCGTTGGTGATGTCGTTGGCGAAAGCGAACAACACCGGGTCATAGGCCGAGCCGGAATGACCCAGCAAGTCATTGACCATTGTCACAGCGCCCTTGTGGTGGGTGATCATCAGCTCAAGAAACAGGCGGTCAAAATCTGTGGCTTTTGCCGCCGCCAGCGCAGTCATTTGCTCGGGCGAGGCCATGCCGGCCATGGCGTGTGATGTTTTCATTCCGTGGTGCGCGGTTGGGTTCGGTGTCGTTTCGCCGCGAGACGTCAGCCAGCCATTCATGAATTTAATCTCATCCAGCTGCGATGCGTTGATGCGCCCGGCAACGCTGATTAGCGCTTCGGTGTTGGTGCGGTCAGCCACCAGCGCGGCCATCTGCACGGCCTGGTTATGATGCGGAATCATATCCTGCATGAACTGTACATCGTCGCGGGAATAGCTGTTTTTGGCAATCCGGGTGGCTTCTTTTGCGTCCAGTGCCTGTGCCGGTTTGCCCGGTGCGCCCGGTTGCACAATCGGCGCGTCCTGCGCTGCCGCCATGCCAGCCTGTGCCATCAAAGCCATGCTTATGGATGCGGTTAAACAATATTTACGAATCGCGGTCATTGGACTTGCCCCTTTGTGCCTATTCAACTGTGAGGGGGGCACGTTACTCGATTTTGCCCGAAAGGCAAAAAATGATGAATTGTAAGTTTCGGTACGCGGCAGCGCGTGCGAGTTTTTAATGCGAGCGAGAGCATGTTATGCTGATATAAAAATTATCGACAGTATTTCCTCGAGGCATGAAAATGAAAAACAAAACAGTTGAAACAACATTGATTCACAACACTGATGACCAGAACGCTAACGACCAGAAGCGTCGGCAGCGAAATATGATGATTGTGAAGGCCTATCCCTTCGCCCTACTGCTTATCAGCGCCGGCCTTAATTTTTTTGTGTTCGGTATAAACCCGCTTGCACCGGCTCTGCCCGCAGTTGGTTCTATTCATGCCTTGGTCGTTGCAGCTGTTTTACTTGTTATCAATCATACGTGGCTCATGACGACCACTGAATTGACCCGTGCCCGTTTCAAAATGTTTGCAACACCGGAAGAATGGGCGGCCAGTGGCACCCGTCAGCAATCTGCGCCGGGTGAGGGCGTGCGGGAACTTGAGCGGCACCATAATGCCCACCGAAATACGACTGAAAACACGGTTTATTTCGCATTTTTGGCACTGATTTTTGTTATGGTTTCGCCCACCATTTATGCGGCTTATGCATGGATCGCTGGTTTTACGGTTGCACGGCTTGGCTACACATACAGTTACCTAAAAGGTAAAGACGGTCTGCGAGGGTTGTTTATGAGCCTCAGCCTGTTAGCCATGTATGGCATGGCCAGTTACCTTGCAATGAGTGTGCTTCTTTATCGCTAACGATCATTGGTCTGAAGCGACATATTCCTGAAGGTCCGCGCCTTCTGGAATGGATTGGTTTGGGCCAAGGCGTGTTGAATGAAGCATTTCAATAAGCCAGCTATCACCTTGCTTTGCCAAAACCGCGCTTTCCAGCCACTCGACATTCCGCGACTGTTCGCCGGGTCTCTTAAAAACAGCCCGGTTCCAGTAGCTAACCCATGCGCGGCTGCCTGAAGTTCGGGAGGAGATCACAGCAAAGAAATTCCGCCGCGTTGTGGTGCCATCGCTGCTTGTCACTGCTGATACAAGCTTGTCCATGTCCCAAACTTCACCAACCTCAAGCAGATGAAAGTCTTGGGTAGATGATGCCCTCATTGCCGCCTCGTCACTTGCACTCATGGCGCCAAATAGCGCCTGAATTGCAGAGAAGGGCTGTGGCGCTTCTTGTGCGTTGGCGGTGCCAGCCAAAACCACAAATATGATGGTGAGCATAAGCTTTTTAATGTCTGGCCTCCTGTGAACTACAGCACACATAACATCATCTTCGTTAACTGTCAGCACATGGGAGTGAACAACCAACATATGGATTTTTAATCCTGTAAAGCCTTATAAGATAGACACTTCATAGTGATGTAACGGGAGCCACGCCAATGGTCCCTGAGCAGAGGTGCAGCAAATTTGGCCTTAACGCCGGTGTGTATTTCGATTAAAGTTTGAGTCCAAGAGGTCCGAATTTGTTGCCGATTAAGAGGGGGTGAGTATGGAACTCGGAACTGGAATATTTCTTTCGGCGTTATTTTTGGGGACAGTAGCACTTTTTCTTTTCACCAAAGATCGGTGGAACTGGAAGAAGGTTTCACTTTATGTTTTTGGCATTCCTGTTGCCGCCATCTTGATTTGCGGAGGCGGGTATTATGCATACTATAAATATGAGCAGGGCCCAAGGCCACAGACGGAATTTATGGGCTTCAGCCTCGGCATGAGTAAAGAGGATGTATTGACCTATAAAGGGCTGCCACTAATTCTGAAAAGCCGCGTTTCACCTCCTGCATCAGTCCGATTGCTCAACCCAACAGAACTACCGGAAGGATATACTATTGACCCAAGCTGGTTAACGGCAAGCGCAAGTGAAGCCTTATCTATTGATGAATGGATTTATCAAAAGAAGCGTTCATATTCTGATGAAATTTCTCGCCTGTTATTTCTTGGTGGCTCGTTATCACGAATAACCAGCTTTTCGGATTCAGAGTCTATTTTGGGTGTTCGTGTTGGAGGCAGTTACAACGCCATCATTAATCGTCTTGGTGAGCCGGAAAACATTAGTGATATTGAAAAAGGAGACGTGTACGTACGTCACTATTATTACAAGAAATTCAATTTGGAATTTGTGGTCGAAAAAGGAAAAGTTAAATCTATTACGGTGGGAAACGCATGGTTCATTGAACCTTCAATCAAGGGTTAATACGTTGCCCTAAATTCTTGTGCAGGACCCCAAAAGCAAAAAACACCCGGCCATATGGCGTGAGTCTTCTTTGTATCTCATTATAAACATTGAAAGAAAAATGGTGCCCGGGGGCGGATTTGAACCACCGACACGCGGATTTTCAATCGAAATTGGTTGTTTTCGAATAAGCCCTTAAATCTACGAATATGTACTATAAGTAATTGATTTTACTAGATTTTATATATTTACCTTCACGTTTATATACGATATGATTCGCTTAAATTCCATTTGGTTTGGTACCTATGTGGTGCCTGTAAATAGACCAAGCTCAAGATTGGGCGGTTATGAAACGAGCGCATCAAAAGCTGGTAAAAACAATCGTGGCCGAAGCCGTCGCGGGCATAAGTGACTATGTGCTATGGGATAGTGACGTGGCTGGGTTTGGCATACGCGTTTGGCCCACTGGTAAAAAAACCTTCATTTACAAATACCGCTCCAACACTAATCGGCAACGTAAATTGACGATTGGTGCTTTTCCGGCCATTTCCGTTGATCAAGCCCGACGCCGCTCACGTGAACTTGCAGCAGATATTGTTCAAGGCATTGACCCACAGCAGAAGAAGGATGAAGAGCGCCGCTTTCTTAGCGTTACTGATTTAGGGAAACGGTACCTTTCCGATTATGCAGCAATACATAAGAAGCCCTCCAGCGCCATGAGGGACGAGAACCTTTTACGGATGCACGTTTTGCCGTTTTTGGGTTCGATGAAAGTTGCTGAAGTGACAAATGCAGACGCACATAAACTCCACCAGCGAGTAACTGTTGGAGGTGTTAAAATTCATCAATCTAAGCGTAAGAATTATAACGGCAAGGTCACAAGGTCTCAGCCAATCACGGCAAACCGAGTAATTGCTTTGGTTTCAAAAATGATGAATTTGGCAGAACAATGGGGGCTTAGACCTCAAAACTCAAACCCGTGTAGACACCTTAAACGCAACAAGGAAAACAAGCGGGAACGGTACCTCGTATCAAATGAATTAGCAGCTGTCAGTAACGCCATGCAAAAAATGGTGGCCGATGGTCGCCTGGACGAAACTGTTGAAAAAGCAATCAAACTGCTCATGTTCACAGGGTGTCGGGTGTCGGAAGTTCTAAACCTTCAATGGGAAGAAGTGGATTTTGATAATTCACGCTTGAACTTCAAGGATAGTAAGACCGGTGCGAAGACAATTCCTATTGGTGCGCCCGCTCTACAGATCATAGGAAGCATAGAGCAAACGCCCGGCAATGCTTTTGTGTTTGTTGGGCGCAAGGAGGGTGCTGCCTTGACCTTTATTCGCAAAGCTTGGCAACGTATATGCGAGGAAGCCAACTTGGAAGGTGTGCGCCTTCATGATTTGCGTCATACTTTTGCAAGCTTTGGTGTATCTGCAAACATGAGTTTGCCTGTTATTGGTAAGTTGCTGGGACACACGCAAGCCGTTACAACTCAAAGATACGCGCACATGATGGACAATCCACTTCGCGCTGCTGCAGATCAAATAACGGGAGCGATAGACTCAGCGATGAATAACAGTTCAAAATCGAAACATTCGAATTTGGTTAGTTTACATGACCGAACAGCTTGAATCTTCTACTTTAGAACTGATTGGTAGGTATCATGGTGTGGGGGCCACCGATCATCTATTAGAACTTGCAACGGCTTGCATTGCTGAGACCAAGAGGTGCCCCGTCAATGAAGTCGATTCCGCAGATACAGGTACCCTTTTAAATCACGCGATGATGCGTATGGATTTTCTGAAAGATAACGTCCTTGGAGAATATGAGCGGAGCAAAGGTGAAGCTAAAGATCGACTGAAAAAAATTGTTCTCAAATCAAGGGCGCTTCGTATTGCTGTTTCTGAAATCGATTGGCAAGACAAAGCTAATGTCGGCCAACATGTTGATGAAGTGGTTCATTCAATGCCTATGGATCAAGATGAACTTACTGCGCATGAAATCACAAACAACATACATTTGGTTGAAATTGAAACAGGTAAATATTCACGGCATCAGGAACATCTCAAAGGTTATTACTCTTTAGAACACTCGGTTAATGCACGGCTGGATTTGCTTGAACAATCTCTTGCAAAAGCTATCGGCACTTTAAAGTCATCAACCAGCTTTAAAAACAGTGGCCACAAAGACTTCGTAACAGCACTAGCACTTACTCTCCATGATATTACAGGAACATTACCCAAATCTGGATTTAGTAGCGCAGAGTCAAACTCCAACAACAAAGGCCTTTGTGTTGGCGCTTTTGCAATGCTTGTCCGAGCGCTTATGAAAAACGTTTTTGAAAATGACAATAAGAATGAAGATTGGATCAACGATGGTGTTCGTAAGGCCCGTGAATGGGTGGAAGGAAAATAGGCTTTTTTTGGTGAAATATCGTCAACTATCCACGATGCCGATTTGAACCGAATGTAGACGGAATTCTAACAAAGGATTCTGCATATGCCCCAAGAATACTCAAAGCCCCTTCCTGATCTTTGCAATCAAAGAATTGCCGCCGAATTTCTCGGTATATCCCACCGGACGCTCGAGAATTATCGCCTAACAGGCGAAGGTCCACCTTGGGTGCGCATCGGAAAACGGCTGGTTCGTTACAAGAAGTCAGACTTGCTCAACTTCGCTGGATTCGCGGATGAGGGTTAATGCAGCGTAATGACCCAAAAAACCTTCGAGTTTTTAAGCGAGGAAGACATTCTAGCGCTGCCCGATCCAGTTTGGTTTATCGACGGGATTATTCCAGAAAAAGCTTTTGTAGTGATGGTGGCCCCACCGGGCACAGGAAAGACCTTTATTGTTCTAAGTATGCTCTATGCATTGCGTTATGGGCGTCCTTGGTTGGAGCGCCCAACTGAAGGTATACCGGTCTTGTATGCCTACGGCGAAGGAGGGAGCGGCCTCAAGCTTCGAATACCTGCCTTGATAGCGAAGGTGCCGGGTTCGGAGGAAATCTATTTCTGCGAAGAGTTGCCCAATCTTTCATCAAAGCAAGAAGTGGATGCGCTAATCGAAAAGGTGAATGCAGCACGGCCTCGGCCAAAATTAATCGTGTTAGACACTCTTGCTCGAGCTTTTGTTGGTGGGGACGAAAACAATGCAAAAGACATGGGGCAACTGGTGGCGGGAGTCTCGCGAATAATCAAAGAGACAGGCGCAACCGTTTTTCTCCTGCATCACACTACCAAAGCCAGCGGAACAATGAGGGGGTCGAGCGCCCTCGAAGGTGCTGCCGATGTTATAATGGGCCTGAATGGAAAGGACCGAGATATCTGCCTTTCATGCATCAAAATGAAAGACGCAGAGCCATTCAAGGACGTGCATATTGTTTTAACTACTTTCCAGCTTTCCAATGGCAAAACAACCTTGTTACCCGACTTGGAGACGGATATTGCCAACATCAACGCACGAAGTTCAAAGGATTCCGGTGGGAGGTCAACTATGGAAAAGCAGATTAAAGCCATTGTGGGCTTTGTGAACGCCGCAATGCCTCAAGGTATGCGGAACGCAGATATCTTCCAGAAATTTTCAAACTCAAAACTTGGCGAAAAGGCAACTTTCAATCGAGCTATGAAGGTTATTAACGAGCGCCAATTACTGTTGCGGGAGGAAAATGGCCGCGAGGTCATTTACCAAATACGACTCGAGATGTGATTTGTAACGAGTATCAGTATCAAACGGTGTCAAAACAGTATCATGGCACCGTTCCCATGAATTTAGATCGGTATCATATCACCCCTATTTACTAGGGGTGATACTGAAACCAATCCAAATGGCACAAAAAAATAAAGGGAAAGTAAAATGAACGACGATGAAAAGAAAATAAACTTGTTTGGCCCGCCCGACGAAAGGGTTTCAATTGCTTGGGATAGAAGCAAACTAAAGCCGTTCCTCCAATACATAATTTGCTGGGTCCACGGCAAAGGGATTCTGACTTACAATAGACGTGAACCACTCAAGTTAGGCAGAAAACCAATTCAAGGAATCGGTGTTTGTGGCCCGTGTAAAATGGAGGATATGAATTTCATTACTAAAGAGTCCCCTGATCTCAGGGAGATGGTCTGCGAAAATCTTATTGGCGAGAGGGAAGCTGAAAAAAAATACAACGGCGTAGGCTACTTTTCGATCCCAGAGTTGATTGGCAATGGCGATATTGGTGGTGTTCACAAGGATGGTGAGTGGTTCATTTTGAGAGTTTCTGAAGAGCCTTATCAGATTAGGGAAGCGGAAGAGCACGGCCTCCATAGATATAAGTTACAAGGAATAAATCCAATCGACTTCATGAAGCGCTAGGTAGTTGTCGATGAGGTACCTCTTGGAAACCGCATTATCGAATGATTTTGGTATTTGCATTCAGTGCGAAGATAACCGTTGTGCAATTGGGCTTCGTCGAAACTTGTACCGGATTAGAGATGGAGAGCGAGCAACCGGTTCAGATGCTTTCGACAGCCTAAGTTTTTTACTATGCAGTAATGAAATCATGATCGTTAAAAGAAATTGCTTGCCCAAAGTACACGTGCCTAGTTACTCGGTACGGCCTTTGTCTTTGAATGAGTTGCCCGAAAGTGTTTGCGTCCGTGGCTTTGCAAAGCCCCCATTGGCTGGCATTCTCATGCATTCCATGATGGTCGAAGAGACGCAAAAGGCGGCAAAAGGCTTGACCCAAGAAGAGCTAATCAAGCTTATTCCAAAACCTAACAGACGCCGGTGAGCCATACTTTATACGCGGTATAAGAGCCATATCTAAGTTTTGTTGTGACGAAAACCACGAACAACCCAGCTTGCTATTCGATAGAAATAATAAAGCCAAAAGGGCGGTATTAATAAAGCTCCCGCTATCCATAAAAGTAATAGAAATGTGTTGTGACGTATCTTTGCCTCACCGGACTGTATCTTAATGCTGCACGCAAGATTGAGTTGTCCTGTCGGATTGCCTTCCGCAATGGCTATACGGTCACAGTAGGCCTGGCGCTCATAGCTAACGTATTCTTTTTTTGTTGCACCAATGCCTCCAAGCGCTATGAAGCCGATCACCCAAACCCAAAAGAAAACTACCCACAGGCGATATAGCCCCATGTTTGCGAAATTGTCTTTGATCGCCATTTTGCTCTCCCACAGCTTATTGGAATTTCGCTGATACCATAAACAAAATGAGACTTATAGTCTGTAGACCAATAATCTACAGTGACGTTCCATGAGCGCATGGATATTAAAGCTCGTGTTGGAAAGAATGTTGCGCGGTTGCGCAAGGAAAAGGGTTGGTCACAGGAGCAGCTGGCTTTCGAGTGCGGCTTGCATCGGACTTACATCTCGGGCGTGGAGCGCGGAATCAGAAACCCAACGATTATTATTCTTGATAAGATCGCTGTTTCACTAAACTGTCACAGTCATGTTTTGTTGCTTTGATTTCGTATGTTTCGACGTATTTCTGGAGAGAAAAATAAAGGAGGCTTGCAATATCTGTTAGCCCAGTCCTGTGCGCGCTCGGGAATCCAATTACACTGAACTCTCGGACCCACCACCCCGATAATTCTTTTTGCGGCCTCTTGATCTGGGTTTATTATTGTCACTTTTGACGCCCCAGTAGCCGGGAGCCGTGTTCCATACTTTCCCAATCTGCCATTGATTTGGTTATGAAAACCGCATCGGAGTATAAATTGGGCCTGTGTGTCGTCTGCGGGCAGCGAGTATCCAATGAACGTGACTTCACTAGCTCTGCTCAACGCATTGGTACATGCTTGCCACGTTTTTTCGTAAACAGGTTTTGTGAAATCTTTGATGTAGGAAGGGGCCACAATCATTGGCTTATACTGGTTACCTTTTCGCGAACCGATTTTCCGAGGGCTCATAAATACCTCGACGCCGGGATAAATAGTAGTCCGCAGGGAAGCATTCACTGATGCGACTTCGCTTTCTGCATACCAATTTAGAGATCCATGGGGTTTCAGGAGTTTTACTGCCGACTTGCGCGCCTTAAATCCATAGGAGTATTCGTCTAGCCCATCTGAAAAGAGCTCATAATCTAAAACCAGATCCCAATTGAATGAGATTACAATTGCATTTTCGCGATTCAATCGCCCCACGAAATTTTGAAGCCAATTGGCATCACTCGCGCCCTTATAAAGCTCGTGAAACCAAATTGAGATTGCATACAGCAATCTGCCCTCCAAATTCAGCAGTTTTTTCTTTGTGAAGTTACCATCTGCAGGTCTGCTCATATCGAACATATCTAAATTGACGCGCATCTTGGTCAAAAGAGCTTCGATGTAGGGAAAAGTTGTTTTATGTTTAGGATTGAAGTTGGGATAATGAAAACGTATCACTTTGTGTAATGCCGTTCTGTCTTGTCTGCTCATTCTGTCCCAAACTTCAATTAGCAAATTGTTTGCAAGCGGGTATCCTAAACCAGCGGAAAAGCCTGCACCGATAACATAGACTTTTTTCTGTTCAACCATACCAAACCCACCTTAATGTTTGAGCTCATCCATTTATGCAACGGACATCATTCCTGCTCCATTTTTCATAAGAATTGGTATTACAAGGCTATTCGCAAGATAGGCAACAACAGGTACAACAACCCCATCACCTGTCAGATGATAAGCCGCTGAGGCGTTTTCAGGTAAAATATAATCATCGCTTAGACCCATTAAGCGGGCAGTTTCACGAGGGGACAAAAGCCTAGTTTTGACCTCGCCATCTCTTAACAACACTAGTGTTTGTTTGCTAGATCCACCACCCGGAGTTCTCAGGCAACCAGCAACTCCATCCAATCTAAGTTCGGCACGCTGAATCTTGGCACCTTGATCATCTGTTCTCATTCTCTTAAAAATTGTGCCCATGTTTGGTTCGAGGTCAGCAAGGGCTTGGCGAAGTTTCTGCTTGTGGCCCTTGGACATCATTGCCAGAAGAGCTTTAGTCTGCGCCTTTGTATTCCAATTCTCTGAATCAGCTTCAATAAGTTCGGATAATTTTGCCACGTTATTATTTTGTTCCGGCAGCGACCACCATGTCCAATTCTTTTTGTGGTGCACACTCATTTTATCATACGCTTTGATCAATGCTTGTGTATGGAAACGTTCTACTGGTTTGTCAGATGTATAGGTAGAGGAAACGATCAAATCTTTCCGGACCCCGATAAAGAAAAGGCGCCTTCTAGATTGTGGAACGAAATCTTGAGCGTCAATTACGACGGCACCGGTTCGATATCCACCGGAATTCATAGCCTCGCAGATGGAAGCGAAGTCTTGGCCATCATGCGACGTTAAAGTCCCCAGCACATTCTCTAGTATGATTAATTTGGGCTTTTCAGGTCTCTGCCGCTCACTCGTCAAAAGTTTCCAAAAGGGCCAAAAAGTGCCAGAATGCTTTCCCTTAAGGCCTGCCCCTCCACCCGCTAGAGAGAGGTCTTGGCATGGAAAAGAGCCCCAAACTAAATCAACATCAACGACCGCTTTACTTGGGCTCAACTCGTTTATATCTTTGCAAATTAGTTCTTTGCCGCCCCAATTTTTTTCATAGCTACTACATTTTTTTGGATCATAGTCATTGGCGAACTGGCACGTCCAGCGAGAACCCAAACCTGCGCGGACCATCCCCCCTCCGGCAAAGAACTCACTGAAAGTAAACATTTTTTCCTCCCAAAACTCTATGATAGGCATATAGCCACAAATAATCTATTTTATCATCTCTAAATTGACAGTAGCATTGGTTCTATTGCCGTTTTTTTGGGGAGTGTGTCTTGGGGGATATTGTAGACGATTCAGTCGCTGAGGCTTCTGTGGATGCTAATGAGGCATATTTAAAGTTCTCACATAATGTTATCGAGCATCTAGGCATCAAGCTTTACAAAAACAAGTCAGGCAACGTTCTAGCTGAACTATTGGCAAATAGTTGGGACGCGGATGCTAAAAATGTCGACATCTTGTTGGACGATGCTGGCGGTGACGATGTTAACGGTCGAATTTTGATTGTCGACGACGGCATAGGGATGGCTTATGAGCATGTTCAGAAGCACTATTTGATAGTTGGTCAGCCAAAAAGAAAAAAACCCAAAGAAAAATCTGTTGGCGGCAGAGCCCCGATGGGTCGAAAGGGGCTAGGTAAGCTTGCCCCGTTTGGTATTGCCAATATGGTGGACGTAGTTACAGTTTTTAATGGCTTGCTTACGTGGTTCACTCTCGATTTGGGTGAAATCCTTAAACATGGCGCGGACGGTCTATATCCCCCCACATTTCATGCCAAGAATCAGCCTTTGAGTGAGGCGATTGCCTCGGATGATCTCTATTTGACTAAAAAGGCGACTGAGTTCTGCAATAAAATGGTCGCTGGAGGAGGAATGGCGCATGGGACACTGATTTGTATGGGTGGACTAAGTCCAAATTTTTTCCCAACCAGAGCGGAAGTTGCGATGGAATTGGGTTCCCGCTTTACTGTTCTTCTGTTGCGGCCCGACTTCAAAGTAACTGTCAACGGCAAACAAATTACTGAAGAAGAGTCACTTCCTAAATTCGAATTCAGGATTCCAAAGGAGGGGCTTCAAAAAGAAATTATTGATGGCAATGAAGTGGAGTATTGGGTTGGTTTTGTGGGCACTGCAGAGTGGTCCTCAGATGAGGCTGGGGTGGGTGTATTTGCACATGGTAAGATTGCTCAGTCTCGGCCTTACTTCTTCAATAAGAAGGGCAAGGAAGTTTTTCAGCGCTATTTGTACGCTGTCGTAAGTGCAGATTGGATCGATGAGCAGGAAAACGATCTTATTTCAACCGATCGGGCGTCAATTGATTGGTCGGACTCCAATACAAAGCCATTGTATGATTGGGGAAAGAAGAAAGTTTCTGAATGGATCACAGAATACGAATTTTTTCGAAAAAAGAAACAAGACGATGAGGTGGGGAATCAAGCAGAACAGCTTCGAAAAGAAGGTGTTATTTATAACTACTCCGGACCGGAAAATAGACAAATAGAGAACTTAGTTTCGGATGCTACGAGGGAAATTGGCAAATCCAAAGCTGCACAACAAGCGAGGCACGAACTGTTAATCGCGGTATCTCGCGCATGGGTAAACCAACCTACACGGCAGTTGATAGGTAATCTCTGGACGACTTTGATTTCAACCAATGCTTCGCCATCGGATTTTGAAGATGTGGTGAATGAGTTGTCTCATCATTCTGTTCCTGAGGCAATGGGATTAGCAATGACGTTTTCCCAACGAGCATATGCACTGACAGTCCTCTACGAACTTATCCATAAAAAGTCGGAAACAGATTTGCAAAAACTTGTAACGTCTTTCCCTTGGATTCTGCAGCCTAGAGGTGATTTGTTGACGGCTGACGTGACGCTGAAAACGACAATCGAAAAAACTGCGATAGCACTGGATGAAACCCCTGCGCTGAGGATTGGTATGGTAATTAAAGGAATGAGCAGTAAACAACGAGCTGATTTAGTATTTTTGACTGATCCGGGAAAAAAATCGATACAAATTATCGAGATCAAAAAACCTACCTTCACATTAGACCTAGAAACTGAGCGGCAGCTAACTGATTACATGCAGTACACTCGTCAATTTCATCCTAGTGCTACGATTACAGGTGTGATGATCGGTAAAACACATACGAGTGCTGAGGCAAAATATGACCCCGAAAGCAAACACATTCAGGTAAAGGGCTGGGAGGAAGTTTTAAGTGAATGCCGCTCAGCGTATCTGGAGCTGCTTGTGGGGATGCTCCATATTGCAGATGTGCAAGGGACCGACTCCCGTATCCGGTTGATTAAAGACATTGGTGGCGAGGAGGTTTGGGAGCTCCTTAAAAAGATGGCTCAAAAAGATGACACCTTGCGGGAATTAATAGAACAGATAACTTTTGCTAAAGCGGGAGACCTTTTTTGATCCAACGAGTTAGGTCGCGGGTAAGCGCATAGTAGTATGGCTCAAACCGTTTAGCTGCGCCAAAATTTTGTCGATGGACACCTATAGGAACGCGGCATCTCAGGGGGAGGGTGTGGGTCGAGCTGGATGGCCGTTTTATTGACGTAACTAAGGGCAATACCGATCTAGTGCGTTTTGCGGGCGATGGGCGGCCATTGAATTTTGCCAGTACAATGAAGTGATGAAACGCAAGTTGCGTATGGGCAACCGTTTATGACGGCGTAACACCCGAAATTGGTTGGCAAATGTGATCACCGCATAGATTTCGTTACGGCGAAGACAATCAGAATTATCTGTCGTGGTACCTATATGGTGCCTGCGTGATAAAAGCGCATTGAAGCATGGCGCGACGTGGCGACGCAACCAATTGAAATATAAGAGAGAAAAATGGTGCCCGGGGGCGGATTTGAACCACCGACACGCGGATTTTCAATCCGCTGCTCTACCCCTGAGCTACCCGGGCACACCTGAATATTTTTGGGTGGGTAACCCGAGATGCGAAGGGGCTTGTAGCCAATATTCCGGTGGCTGTCCAGCATCGAGTTGTTTTTTTTAAAAGAGTACTTTTGTCTGGTTCTGCACCAACCCTCGCCCCCACCCGACCGCCACACGGAATTATACTTGGGTGGCTTGGCCAAAGCGAAAGTTCGGCGAGGGCTGGTGCAGCACTTCAGTCAGAAAAAATCAGGTTTCATCGCCGATATCATCGGGAATTTCACTGTCCCCCGGCAGGATATATTGTTCGTTCAGCCATTTGCCCAAATCCAGGTCAGCACAGCGTTTGCTGCAAAAAGGCCGAAACGCCTGCTCCACAGGCTTGGAGCATTGGGGGCATTTT
>JAJFIT010000039.1 GCA_021774775.1 Alphaproteobacteria bacterium
AAAATTGATGATCTGGTAGACACCGGGGACAACAGGTTTACCATTCGCCTACGGGGCGTTGCCCGGTTTGAAATCGCCAGCGAACTGACGGCGACAACACCGTACCGGCAAATTCACGCAGACTGGTCGCGCTACAATGACCTGCAGGCAGAAGGCACAGCTGATTCTATCGATCGGCGCACCCTGCTGGCGGCGCTCTCAAACTATCTTGACGTGCGCGGGCTGGATGCGGACTTTGACACCATCGCCGATGCACCAAATGATATTCTGGTGAATTCCCTGTCGATGATAATTCCCATGGGCGCACCGGAAAAACAGGCGCTATTGGAGGCTGCATCGATTGATGAGCGCGCCGAAACTTTGGAAACCCTGCTTAAAATGTCGGTGATAGAAAGCGGTGCTAAAGAGCCACCGCAATTTCATTAACCCCAGCCTTGGCAAAAAAAAATGACCCAGCCAGATGATACTAAACAACGCACCGCTCGACAATTTCTTGAAATATTGGTGTGCCCGGTAACCCGAACCACGCTCGAGTATGACGCCGCAGCACAGGAGTTGATCAGCAGGTCAGCGGGGCTGGCTTTCCCGATCCGGGACGGTATTCCCATCCTGCTGACTGATGAAGCGCGCGAGCTGGAAAGTTAAGCAGAAAAGCTAGCCCGAAAAGCTTTTATCAAGCATGGGGCCAAGCGGCGCACCACCAAAAATGTGAATATGCAAATGCGGCACTTCCTGGTGCGCATTGTCACCAGCGTTGGCAAGCGTGCGGTACCCGGCCTCCACCAGCCCCAGCTGGTCGGCCACAGTACCCACCGCGCGCATAAAACCCGTTATCAGCTCCGCTGGCGCAGATTTAGTGAAATCCGCCATCGACACATACTCGCCCTTGGGGATCACCAGCACATGCACCGGCGCCTGCGGGTTGATGTCGTGAAACGCCAGCGCAAACTCATCCTCGTAAACCTTGTTGCAGGGTATCTCTCCGCGCAGGATTTTCGCGAAAATATTGTTGGGGTCATAAACCATACGGGAACCTCAAATTTCGGAATGGAAACCCAATAGTGCCGATCATAACATACTGAAGCAAGCGCGGCGAACTACAGGATAAATTTGGACAGGTCACTGCCATTGGCCAGGTCGCCCATATGCTCCTGAACGAAAGCCGCATCAATGGTGACGGTAATGCCACTTTTGTCGCTTGCGGTGAAGGAGATTTCCTCCAGCACTTTTTCCAACACGGTATGAAGCCGCCGCGCGCCGATATTTTCAACGGTTTCATTAAAGTGAGCAGATATTTTCGCCACTTCGTCGATGCCGTCATCGGTGAAATCAAGCGTGACATCCTCGGTTCCCAACAGTGCAACATACTGCCGAATAAGGCTAAAGTCCGGCTCGGTCAGAATCCGCCTGAAATCAGCTTCGGTCAGGTCGCGCAGTTCCACCCGGATCGGCAAGCGTCCCTGAAGTTCAGGCAGCAGGTCCGATGGTTTGGCCAGATGAAAGGCACCCGATGCGATAAACAGGATATGGTCGGTTTTCACCGCACCGTATTTGGTCGATACGGTTGTGCCTTCAATCAGTGGCAGCAAGTCCCGCTGCACGCCCTCACGGCTGACATCGCCGCCGCGCGCGTCCTGCCGGGCGCAAATCTTGTCCACCTCGTCCAGAAACACGATACCGCTTTGCTCGACCAAATTAAGCGCCTCGCGGCTGGACACGTCATCATCCACCAGCTTGTCGGCTTCTTCCGCCATTAAAACCTGGTAGGCCTCCGCAACCGTGAGCTTTTTCTTAACCATTTTGCCACCCATGGCCTTGCCGAACATGTCGCCCAGATTGACCATGCCCATGCTGGCACCGGGCATACCGGGGATATCAAACTGCGGGAAACCGCCCGCAGTGTCCGCCACATCCAGCTCTATTTCCTTGTCAGCCAGCTCGCCTTCACGCAGCATTTTGCGGAACTTCTGGCGAGTGGCATCACCAGCGCCGTCACCGACCAGTGCATCAATCACCCGCTCCTCGGCGTGCAACTCAGCTTTTGCACCCACTTCGCCGCGCTTCTTTTCCTTAACCATCAAAATTGCGGTTTCCACCAGGTCGCGCACGATCTGTTCCACGTCGCGGCCCACATAGCCAACTTCGGTAAATTTGGTGGCCTCAACCTTGATGAACGGCGCTTGGGCCAATTTGGCCAACCGCCTTGAAATTTCAGTTTTGCCTACACCGGTCGGGCCAACCATCAGGATATTTTTCGGCAGCACTTCATCGCGCATATCGCCCTCAAGCTGCTGGCGGCGCCACCGATTCCTGAGCGCCACCGAAACGGCGCGCTTGGCGTCAGATTGGCCGATGATGTAGCGATCAAGCTCCGAGACAATCTCGCGCGGGGAAAAACTGGTCATGGAATACTCCTAACTTCAGGCCTTAAGCCTATACGTCTTTAGTGGTGTCTTTGCCGGATGCACTGTCACTGTCCAATGTTTCCAAAACAACGGTGTCATTGGTATAAACACAAATATCTGA
>JAJFIT010000040.1 GCA_021774775.1 Alphaproteobacteria bacterium
CATAATCGGTCATCGACCAGCCAAATTCATGGATTAGCGGCCCCAGCACAACCGCGCTGTCAACCACCCGGCCCGTTACCACAACATCTGCCCCGGCAGCCAGCGCTTCGGCAATGGGTTTTGCCCCCAAATAGGCGTTCATGCTGGCAAGCTTTTCAGGCAAGGGCTCGCCCGAATCAATATCGGGCAAGCCTGCCGCCGCTATTTCGGTGGCACGACTGGAAAGATCATCGCCGTATACACCTGCGATGGTCAGCGAAAGACCCTGTTTATCGGCGAGCTGCTGCAACGCTGCGATACAACCGGGCACATTCACGCCGCCCGCGTTTGCGATTACTTTAATGCCCTTTTTGGCGCAGTCTGCCAGCACGTCTGTCATCGCAACGGTAACAAAATCAACCGCATAGCCAAGCTTGGGGTCGCGTATATGCATACGCGCCAAAATCGCCATCGTCACTTCGGCGAGATAATCAAATACCAGATACTCAACATTGCCTTTGTCGACCAGTTGGCGCGCGGCAAGCTGGCTATCGCCGTAAAAAGCGGATGCACCGCCGATACGAAGTTTCTTGTCCATCATTAAGTGCCCTCACTTTCGCCGCATGCCTCGACGGCAACCAGGATTTGCTTGTTTTTCACCTGATCGCCAGTCGCCGTAGAAACCGATTTCACGGTGCCGTCCATAGTGGCTTTCAGCGAATGTTCCATCTTCATTGCTTCCATAACCACCAACACATCGCCTGCTGCTACCGTGTCGCCTTCGCTCACACGCACACTGACAACCGCGCCGTCCATCGGCGCTTTAACACGCCCGTCACCGCCGCCACCGGCCGCGATAGCGGGCTCATGGGTCACGTTTCGGACCACTATATGGCCAACAGATCCGTCAAGGAACACCGTTCCATTCACCACCACATAATAAAAGGATGATCTGACGCCGCCCTCAACAACGGTGCATTGCTCGGACGAGCGGGCAACAAATTGTAAAACCAGTTGTTGCCCGTCAACGTCAATATCAAAGTCGCTGCCACTTTGTTTCACGTGAAGCATATGGCGAGTGCCAGAAACATCAAGCGACAAGGTAGCGTTATGACCGGCAGAACTGCCCCACGGGGTCGCGCCCAGGGCCGCATTGCCGTCAAGGACAAAAATCATTGCCGCCCGACTAATCGCCTGTATCTTCGCTCGGTGTACAGCCTCTGTTTTTTCTTCGCCGAAGTGCTGGGCTAGAAAAGCTGTGGTTGCACCGCCCTCCTCAAACACGGAATGGCTAACAACATCGTGCAGAAACTTCCGGTTATGCGTGACGCCTAGCAACGCGCAGTCATTAAGTGCTGATACCAGCCGCCTGCGCGCCGCCTGCCGGGTTGGACCGTAGCCAATAATTTTTCCGAGCATCGGATCATAATGCGCGCTGACCACTTGACCGACTTGCAACCCGTGGTCAATGCGAACCCCGTCGCGGTCGGGCATGTGCCATCCATGTGCAGTCCCAGTCTGGGGCATAAAGCCGTTGTCCGGGTCTTCTGCATAGAGGCGCGCTTCAATAGCGTGGCCGGTCAGCTGAATTTCGTCCTGTGCCAGCGGCAGTGCTCCGCCTTCCGCCACCAGAAATTGCCAGGCCACCAAATCGATGCCAGTAATACACTCGGTAACCGGATGCTCAACTTGCAGACGGGTGTTCATTTCCAGAAAATAGAAGTTTTTCTCGGCGTCGGCCAAAAATTCCACAGTTCCCGCACCAACGTAATCACAAGATTTCGCAGCATTGACCGCCGCGGCACCCATCCGTTCACGTAGTTCCTCAGTCATAAACGGGCTGGGGGCTTCCTCAATCACCTTTTGGTGGCGACGCTGGATGGAACAATCCCGTTCAAACAGATGGATAACATTGCCGTGGTTGTCGCCAAATATCTGAAATTCGATGTGACGCGGCTCGACGATGGTTTTCTCGAGAATCAGCTCGTCGCTGCCAAAAGCGTTATTTGCTTCCGAGCGCGCTGCTCTCAAATGCTCGGCTAGCTCGCCCGCCGATTCCACTAGCCGCATGCCTCGGCCTCCACCGCCCGCAGATGCCTTGATCAGTAGCGGAAAGCCTATTTTTTTGGCTTCAGCCATGAACGCATTATCGCTTTGGTCAGCTCCCTCGTAACCGGGAACACAAGGCACGCCCGCCTTCTGCATGGCAATTTTTGACAGACGCTTGCTGCCCATCAACTCGATGGCATCTGTGCTTGGCCCAATGAAAATGATGCCAGCACCAACGCAGGCTCGAGAAAAATCAGCATTTTCAGACAAGAAACCATAGCCAGGGTGGACAGCGTCAGCGCCTGTTTTCGCAGCAGCGGCGAGAATATTGTCAATCACCAGATAGCTTTCGCCGGCCGGTGCTGGGCCGATGCAAACGGCTTCGTCTGCCACCTCCACATGCAATGCATCCGCGTCTGCTTCGCTGTATACAGCGACGGTCCGGTAGCCCATGTCCCGGGCGGCTTTGATCACCCTAACGGCGATTTCCCCACGGTTTGCAATGAGTATCTTTTTCATGGTTTAGGCGTCCTCCGCCCAACTGGGTTTTCGTTTCTCTATGAATGCCTTGGTACCTTCAATGCCTTCGTCGCTGCCCAGTGCTTCAGCGAACCAATCAGCAGCTTGGTCAAGCAAGGCCTCATGCTCCACGGTGCCAACACTCAACAAAAGTTTTTTGGTCAATGCGTTAGCACCAGGCGCTGTTTTGTCGAGCCGTTTCAATACTGATGCAAGCTCGCCTTCCATGGCATTCGCGCCGTCTGTGACATAATGGGCGATACTCAGCTCCTTCGCTTCCCTGCCATCTACCCAATCACCGAGCAAAGCCAACCGCCGCGCCGCGGTAACGCCGATACGCGCCACCACAAAAGGTGCAATTTGGGCCGGTATGATGCCGAGCCCGGTTTCCGGCATCCCCATTTTTGCGCTTCTGTCGACGATGGCTACATCGGAAATACAAGCAAGGCCAAGCCCTCCGCCGAGCACAGCGCCCTCAAGCAGCGCAATCACCACCTGCGGCGCGGCGTTAACCTGGGTGACCATGCGTCCGAAGCTTCTGTTAAACTCCCACATCGCTTTGTCAGCGGCAGCTTTATCACCCATTGTCTGATCATGCATGCCGGAGATATCACCGCCCGCGCAGAAATTACCGCCTGCACCTCGTAAAACAACAGCCCTGACTGAACGATCATCTTCAATATCAGCGAACACACTTGTCAGCTCGCTCACAAGCCGCTCGTTCATGGCATTGCGCTTGTGCGGACGATTGAGCGTTATCGTTAGAACGCCATTAGCTTCGCTAATCAATAATTCCTGACAATCTGGATAGGGCATATATTTTCTCCGCAGTTGCCGCCTAAGGGCGCGCCACGCCAAAGCTGTTTGAGTTGAGGTGTCGCCCATCGCCCTCACGGCAAACACTAAGGGCAAAAGCAACAATACTGCGGGTGTCACGCGGATCGATCATGCCGTCATCCCAAAGGCGGGCTGTGTTGGCCAGCGCCCGTGACTTGGCCTCCATGGTGTCGACAACATCTTTTTCCATAGCGTCCAACAGGTCATGATTCACCGCATTGTGACGCGCCATTTTGGCCTCGCCGACCTGGCGCATAACACTACCGGCCTGCGCTGGCCCCATCACCGACACAACGCTGCGCGGCCAGGCGAACATAAAGCGCGGCTCCATGCCGCGGCCACACATGGCATAGTTGCCTGCGCCGTATGAACCCCCGACAACAACGCTAATCGCCGGGACCGTGCTGTTTGTTACGGCCTGGATAAGCTTGGCACCATGTTTGATAATGCCTGCTTGCTCGGCCTCGGTACCAACCAAAAACCCGGTGGTGTTGTGCAAATACAAAAGCGGTGTACCCGACTGTTCGCACAGCTGAATAAACTGGGCCGCCTTGGCAGCACCACGCGCTGTTATCGGGGCGTTGTTACCGATCACACCGCAGGCACGACCTTCGATTTTCATGTGTCCGCATACGGTTCCCACGTCAAAATCTGCTTTAAAATCCAGATAGTCGGACCCGTCTGCGATGCGAGCGATAATTTCGCGCACATCGTAGGGGGTTTTCGGGTCAACCGGGACAAGGCCTAACAAATCATCAGCAGCAAATTTCGGTTCAACAAACTGTTTGACGGTTACCGCGCCGATCTCGTCATTCCAGCCTAAATTTCCAACAATCTCCCGCGCAATCCGAATGCCGTCTGCGTCGTTTTCTGCCAGATAGTCTGAGGTTCCGGCAATTTTGCTGTGCATTTCGGCCCCGCCAATTTCCTCGTCGGTGGCGATCTCGCCTGTTGCCGCCTTGAGAAGCGGCGGACCCGCCAAATAAACCGTTGATTGCTTGCGGATCATCACAACATAGTCCGACAGGCCGGGCTGGTATGCACCGCCCGCTGTGGCACTGCCGTGCACAACAGTGATTTGCGGTATGCCCGCCGCAGAGAGTTTTGCCTGCAGGGCAAAACCGCCGCCAGACGGCCCAAACCAGTCGCCCAATGATTTCAGATCGCCGCCACCACTCTGGGCCAGCGTGATCAGTGGCAGCTTGTTTTCCAGTGCCAAATCCATCATCCGGCGGCGTTTCTTGCCAGCAAGTTCGGTGATCGTGCCGCCTTTGCTCAGATAATCATCTACCATGATCATGGCGCGAACGCCGCTGACATAACCAATGCCAACGATGCAGCTGCCTCCTGCGCCGCTGCCGTCCTTATCGCCCTGCTGCATGTACCCACACAGGGTGGACAGCTCGAGAAACGGCGCGCCTGGGTCCAACAGTCGCGTCAGACGCTCTCGGGGTGGAAGCAGACCGCGCTTAACATAGCGCGGAGCTTTCTCGGTCGCTTTATCAATAACAAGATTTTCGACTGCCCGAAACTCGTCCACTGCGACCAACATGACATCATAGTTAGCCATAAAGTCCGCCGACTTTGGGTCAATCTCTGTTTCAATTGTTGCCATTGGAGTGCCTCACATCAACCGCCCCATTTAACCACGAGGACGCGGCGGTATTATGTTCATATATTTGCAGATGATACCGAGCATAACCTCGTCGGCACCGCCTCCGATGGAGCCCAAGCGGCTATCACGGTACGAGCGCGCCACCGGGTTGTCCCACATGAAACCCATACCGCCCCAATATTGCAGACAGGCGTCGGTCACTTCGCGTGCCAAACGGCCTGATTTCAACTTCGCCATTGACGCCTTGCGCGTTACGTCTTCGCCGCCGACGTATCCTTCAACAGCATCGTAAACCAGCGCTCGCAACAGTTCGACTTCGGTTTGCAGTTCAGCGAGGCGGAAATGCACCACCTGATTGTCGAGAATAGATTGCCCGAAAGCCTTTCGGTCGCGCGCATAGTCAATTGTATCGTTAATATTATTTTCCAGGCCCTTCAGTGTGTTTGCAGCGGCAAACAGACGTTCTTCCTGAAATTGTTGCATTTGGTAACTGAACCCCGCGCCTTCAGCGCCGATCCGGTATCGCTGCGGCACCCGCACGTCATCGAAAAAAATCTGGGCGGTATCGCTTGAGTGCATGCCAAGCTTGTTAAGCTTTTCGGAAAAACTGATGCCCGGCGTTTTAGTGGGCACAATTACCAGAGACTTGTTCTTATGCATGGGGTCGTCACTGGTGTTGACCAGCAGGCAAATATAATCGGCTTGCGTTGAGTTGGTGATCCACATTTTGGTGCCGTTGATGACATAGTCATCACCGTCTTTCCGCGCTGATGTCTTAATGGCTGCAACGTCTGAACCGGCATGGGGTTCACTGACCCCGAGCGCAAAAACAGCGTCACCCGAAATCGACGGGGTCAAAAAATCTCGCCGCAG
Organism: Alphaproteobacteria bacterium; assembly: GCA_021774775.1. Taxonomy (GTDB): domain Bacteria; phylum Pseudomonadota; class Alphaproteobacteria; order Sphingomonadales; family Kordiimonadaceae; genus Kordiimonas. The sequence goes on from JAJFIT010000040.1 coordinate 5,873, forward strand.
TTCATCGCTACCGAAACGCGCCAGCGCGGGTGTCGCCATATCGGTTTGCACGCCAATCGCCATCGGCACACCGCCGCACCGAATTCGGCCAATTTCTTCTGTGAAAACAATCTGATAACTGTAGTCCAACCCAAGCCCGCCATAGTCTACAGGCTTGTGAATGCCCAGCATACCCAGGCCACCCAGCTTCTTGAAAAGCGCGTGCGCCGGGAAAATGCCCTCCGCCTCCCATTCATCAACATAGGGATTTATTTCCTTGTCCACGAAGGCGGAAATTGTGTTGCGTATTGCGTGGTGTTCATCAGTAAACTGCATGGAACTCTCCTACTTAAAAGGGCTTTGTTCTGCACCCAGTGAAGCCGCGTTCTGGAATGCAGGACGGGCCTGTAGCCGGGCGAGATAACCTTTGACCTGATCAGTATATTGCTTGTCCAACCCCAGGGACTGACCAAGATGCAGCGCATATCCAACTGCAATGTCGGCAATGGTAAACTTATCAGCGCATAAAAACTCTCGGTCAATAATATGAGCGTCCAGCCGCCTCAGCCGGGCGATATACCACGCCGCATAATCTTCCGCTGCCTGTGGCAACCGCCGGTCCCCTTGCTCCAACATGGTGTAGCGCAGCACGATGGTTTGCGGGAATGTGAGCGTAGCGTCACTGTGATACAGCCAATTGAGATAGTCACCGTATTCCGGATGGTCTACTGGCACACCGAAATCAGCCTGACGGTATTTCTCAACCAGATAATGGCAAATGCCGGACGATTCGGTCATTGTGACATCGCCGTCCTGAAAATAGGGCACGGTGCCAAGCGCATTTACCGCCAAATAGTCTTTCTGAAACACGCGCGGCGGGAACGGCAATATTTCCAGCTCATAATCCAAGCCCATTTCTTCCATCGCCCACAAGGGCCGCAGCGATCGTGCGTTGTGACAGTGCCAAAGCTTCATCGATTTTCCCTTCTCTGGCATAATTTAAAGGCCATACTGGCGCGCTGCCAGGTCCCGCATGATTTCTTCAGAACCGCCGCCAATGGCATTAACACGCACCTCGCGGTAAATGCGCTCCACGCGGCCACCGCGCATATAACCAATTCCGCCCAGAACCTGCATCGCCTCGCGCGCGCAATATTCCATGGTCTGACTGCACTGGACTTTCAACAAAGCGATATCCCCAGCGGGTTCAATCCCGTCCATCAACTGTTTGGAGATGACCTGAATGTAGGCATCAGTTGCGTTTATCCGCATCTTCATGTCGGCTATTTTATGACGGATAACCTGGTGGTCTGCCAGGCGTTTGCCAAAGGTTTTGCGCTCACGCGCCCAATCAACCGCTTCTTCAAGACACACACGCGCTGCACCCGCCATTGCCACAGACATGGCCATGCGCTCACTATTGAAATTGCGCATGATTACCGCAAAGCCCTGGTTCTCCAGCCCGATCAAATTCTCAACAGGCACACGGACATTATCAAAATACAATGTCGCTGTATCAGACGCCCACCAACCCTGCTTCTTGTCGAGCGCCGTGCGTGAGAACCCTTCGGCGTCGGTCGGGATCAGTAATGTGGAAACACCGCCTGCGCCGTTGCCGCCTGTGCGCACAGCCGTGGTGACCCAATTCGCGTTCATGCCGCCGGTGATGAAGGTTTTGGAGCCGTTGACGATGTAATGATCCCCCTCGCGCCGTGCTGTGGTTGTCAACTGTGCCACATCTGAGCCCGCTCCAGGTTCGGTAATACCAAGAGAAATTCGTTTCTTGCCACTTAAAACCGCGGGGACAACTTCTTGTTTGATATGATCCTGGGCGAAATTAACAACTGGCGGAAGGCCTATTCCGTGAACCATCAGGGTAGCAGCAACGCCGCCAACACCGATGCGCGCCAGTTCGTCGTTGAGGATATTTTTATGCCAGATATCAATGCCCTCTGACGTACCACCAAATTCTTCGGGGTAGCCCAAGCCCAATATTCCCATAGCGGCGGATTTGGTCCAAAGCTCTGCAGGGATTGCACCGGCTTCATCCCAGTCTGCAGCGAAAGGCATGACTTCCTTGTCAAAAAACCGGCGCAACTGATCCTGCCACGCAAAATGATCATCAGTTAGATGGGGGTTGGGCAAACGCGCACTATCGAAATCCAGCGTCATAACAATCAGTCTCCAGGCTCACAGCTAGGTAATCCTGCAAGGATAGGCTATGCGGAGGCCAATTTCATGTTATTTTGCGCCAAATTAATAATTTATTACGCCAAACGAGCTTTTGCACGAAAGTCTGTCGGTGCGCAGGCGTGCCAAGATTTAAAAGCATTGGAGAAAGCACCCTGATCGCTGTAGCCAAGCAAGAAAGCCGTATCAGTCACGCTAACGTTGGGGTCCGCGAGATAGCGAACCGCCAGCTGTGAACGAATATCTTTCACTTCATCGCGGAAGCAAGTGCCTCTCTGCTGCAAATGACGTTGAAGCGTACGCGCAGACATATTCATGTCGGACGCGACGCCGGACATACTCAAATCACCAAGTGGCAAAAGCCGGACGATAGACTGCCGCAGACGCGACCAAAATTTATCGCTGGGGTCTTTACCGTCGAACAGGTCGGCAAAGGGAATTGTTCCGCCGTCGGCGCGGCGATAGTTTTGTTGCACCAGTGGGTAACTGAGCGATATCCGGTCAAAATACAGGCAGCTGACAGATTGGCCAAAAGCGATGTCCGATCCTAACATTTTCTCGAGCAATTCAATATCATCAGGACGTTCATAGGTAACATAAACTCGCCGCGCAGGAATTGGCATCACACACAGGCTGTCAACAATCAACGCACTGGCTGACAGCATGATGTCTGTCAGGTACCGCTGCACGCCGGTTGCCGGTGCCAATGGCAGCCATTCAAGCCGGATCAAATCACCTTCGGCTCTGATTTTCACTTCGCCAATATCGCCCCACATCTTTAGGACGCTGGGCATTAAATTCAGATAGTCTCGAAACGTATGGCAGATGGTCGCCATATAGAGCTGCAGATTAAGCCCTGTCAAATAACTGATACGGCCCGCATACAGACCAATATCGGGGTCGCCGGTCATACGCTCGGCGGCCTCAAACAATTTGAAATAGTGGGAGACCGGTATCCTGTTTTCCGGGTCCGCAAGCGCGGCACCAGTAAGCGCCGCAGCATCTATCAGGTCCGCGCGGGCGGCACCCAATTGTTCAGCAGCCAGCAAAAGCGAGTTTACCGGCGCGGCATAGACGGTCCAATCCTCGCGGGAGGTCGGCTGCTCTGGCATTGACGCGATATCCTTTTGCGTGGTCACATCAGCCGCTTGACTTCATCATGTCCGGCACCGATAGCCTCAATTCAAATTTCTTGACCTTGCCGGTGGCGTTTCTTGGCAGTTCATCTACCACAACCACGTGCGCCGGATGCTTGTAGCGCGCAAGCTTGCTGTCACAGTAGGTTTTAATATCATCAAGACACACTGAATGCCCCTGACAAACAACAACCACCGCGCAACCGGTTTCGCCCCAGCGTTCGTCTTCAATGCCAATAATGGCAACTTCCTGAACCGCTTCCATTTCATAGAGAACACCCTCCACTTCAGCCGGGTAAACATTTTCGCCGCCGGAAATATACATGTCCTTAGCGCGGTCCTGAAGAATATAGTTACCTTCGTCGTCCTGGATTGCGATGTCACCAGAGCGGAACCAATCGCCGACAAAAGCTTCTTCATTTGCTTTCGAGTTGTTCCAATATCCCGGGGTAATGGCAGGGCCGCGCATCCAGATTTCGCCGGTTTCACCGCGTGGCACTAAGCTTCCGTCTTCGTTGGCAATTTTCATTTCGGTATACATAACCGCTTTGCCAGATGTGCCCACAATTCGCGGTACGTCGCTGCGTGTAGCAAGGCAATTGCTGGCGGACGATTCGGTCATGCCGTACCCGTCTTGAATGACAAGACCGCGCTCATACCACCATTCAACCAGTTCTTTCGGCACACTGGCTCCGCCTGCCAAAGTTGCCACCAACCGAGAGTAATCCGTTGTCGCGGCTTTCGGTGACAGGCGCATGGCGTTGAACATGGCAGGCACACCGAGAGTATGGGTTATACCAAGCTCCGGGTCATTAAACACATCGAGCGTGGCTTCCGGATCAAACATGCGCATAATCACCGCCGTGGCACCGCTGGAAATTGCTGGCAGGCTGGTAATATTCAGTCCACCGATATGAAACTGGGGCATCAGCGTCAGCCAGACGCTGTCCGATGTTGCCTTTGTGGGAGCTACACCGCTCATATGCGAAAAGACCATCATTTCGTGAGTGATGATCACACCTTTAGGCTTGCCGGTGGTGCCCGACGAATACATCAACATGCACATATCGCTGATCACTTGCTCGTCGCGGGTATAGATGGGCTCAAATTGAGCAATCCCGGTTTCCATATCGGAAGGGCCACCAACCCCGTCAAAACCGACATATTGTTTGATATCAACCAAGCCCTTTAATTCGTCGATCACAGTGCTGAATTCGTGATCATAAAACATCATTTTGGGTGTTGCATCGCCGATTATATAGTCCAATTCTGGTGCGGTTAATCGGTAATTCAGTGCCAAAATTACCCCGCCGACCCGCCAGGTGGCGAGAACTATGTCAAGCACATCGGTCGAGTTAAGCGCGAGGAAACCAACCCGATCACCGGGTTTGATGCCTTGGGCTTTCAAATAACTGGCAAGGCGGCCTACACGTTCATTCATCTGGGCGTAGGTTTGCCGCCGTCCGCTGGCGAGATCAATGGTGGCCATCTTATCGGGACAGGTGCCCGCATAGTGATTAACCCAATCAACAACATACGGCGCTGAACAACCTGTCATAAAAACTTCCTCCCCAGAAAGGACCCCGAAACGAACGCTGGTAACGAACCAAAAATTTGCACATCTTCCCTTCGTTATAGCCGATGACAGCGTGACAGCAATCATTTCCCTAACGCGCAGAGATGCGGCATATATAGCCTCAATCGAAATTCAAAGAGTCTCAGGGGTGATAAATGCTGCGAATTATACTGACTGGCATATTGATAGCGAGCTGTCTTGGTACGATGCCTGCCAGTGCCGATGTGGTTATTTATCGCTTTGCAAAAATTATTGATGGTACCGGCGACGTGCTCAATGCCCACGATATTGCGGTAGAAGGCAAACGCATCAAGGCGGTTGGTAATAATCTGGACAAATCTTTTGCCGGACACGTGGTTATGATGGAAGGGTTAACCGCCCTTCCCGGCTTGATTGATGCCCACACCCATATCACATACGGCCTTAGCCACTATCCCGCGGGTGACGCATGGGCAGCACTGGGCAAGATAGGGCGCGCCGAGCGATACGCCGCGGCAAAAACCAACGCGCTGAAAACCCTGCAAACCGGCGTTACCAGCGTTCGCGACCTCAACGCTGATCAGCGGCTGGATTTTGACCTGCAAGCAGCTATAAATGCGGGCGAGGTTCCCGGCCCACGCATCTATACTTCCGGCCCCGGCATTCACCCGTTCAACGATCCGCTGCCCGATGGCACCGAAACCGCATCGGCTGAATTTCTGGCAGAAGCCGCAAAAAAACGCATTGCCATGGGTGCCGACTGGATCAAGATATTCGGTACCACCGGCAGCGCATCGGACCTGACAAGCCGGGCCTATTATTCCGCTGATGCCATTGCCGCCGCAACGGCTGCTGCCAAAAAAGCTGGCAAGCGCATTACCGTCCACACCTACGGCCCAGAAGCCGTGGACGCAGCCATTGCCGCAGGTGTGACATCTATTGACCACCCGGTTGGCATGTCAGCGGCGCAGATAAAGGCTATGGCGAGCGCCGATATCATTTATGTGCCAACCATCGACCACAACCGCTATTACGCGCAGCACGCCAACCAATATGGTTACGACGCAGACATTCAGGCGGGCCTGCGTGTCTTTGTCGGCCGCAATATCAAGGCCGTTCGGCAGGCGCATGTAGCTGGTGTTACGGTTGCCATGGGCTCAGACGCTGTGCTCAGTGGTTTCGGCGAAAACACCTGCGAATTGAAAGCCTTTATTGCTGCTGGTATGTCCGCTGTAGATGCCATTCAAACCGCAACGGTTAACGGCGCAAAGCTGCTCGGTGAAGACGCTAATCTGGGCAGGCTGCACCCTGGTTTTGAAGCCGACTTTGTTGCTGTGTCCGGCGATCCATTGTCCGATATCAGTGCCATCACAAACGGCGTAACTGTCGTTATGAAAGCGGGCGAGCTAGTGGTTGATCACCGCGTCGACCCGGCGCATATCAACCAACCCAACTGCGGAACACTTTATTAGGTCACTTCACCAAATCCTGTTAGGCGCTCTGCGTGCCAGGCGACATGCTCTGCCATAAAGGTGGAAATAAAATAATAACTGTGATCATAGCCGGACAGCATGCGCAGTCGAAGGTCGACCCCGGCATGCTCGCAGGCATCCGCAAGCAAATGAGGCTTAAGCTGCTCGCTTAAAAAGTTATCCGCGTCGCCCTGGTCAACCAATATATCCGGCACCCGGGCACCATCTTCAATCAGCGCAACCGCATCATAGGCCCGCCAACTGGCTCGGTCTGAACCGAGATAGCCTGACAGCGCCTTTTCGCCCCACGGACACTGCATCGGTGCGACGATCGGGCTGAAAGCCGATACGCTCCTGAAGCGGTCTGGGTTCCTGAGAGCGGTTGTCAGCGCGCCGTGGCCGCCCATGGAATGGCCCATAATGCCTTGCCGACCCATATCCGCAGGAAAATGGTTTGCGATAACGCCGGGAAGCTCAAACTCGATATAGCTACGCATGTTAAAATGCTGGCTCCACGGCTTTTGGCTCGCATCCAGATAAAATCCCGCGCCCTGACCAAAGTCATAAGCCTCAACGTCCGGCACGCCCTCGCCGCGTGGACTGGTATCAGGTGCAATAAAAATAACACCGTGCTCGGCACAGGCGGTTCGAAACTCACCTTTTTCAACAACATTCATGTCGGTGCACGTAAGGCCAGATAGATACCACAGAACAGGCAGCTTTTCGCCCGCTTCATGGCTTGGAGTGAACACCGAGAAAGTCATATCTGTGCCCGTACTGGACGACGAATGCCGGTAGCGGCCCTGCATGCCGCCGTGTGAACGGACCTCGGAAACAGTCTCAATTTTGGATTGGTCAGCCACTATTTCCGTTTCCCTGCCTAATAAACAACGACACTGCGGATGGACTTGCCTTCATGCATCAGGTCAAACCCTTTATTGATGTCTTCAAGGCTCAATACATGGGTAATCATCGGATCGATTTCGATCTTTCCGCTCATATACCAATCTATGATTTTAGGTACATCTGTGCGCCCTTTGGCACCGCCAAAGGCTGTGCCTTTCCACACCCGCCCGGTAACCAACTGAAACGGTCGGGTAGAAATTTCCTTGCCCGCATCAGCGACACCAATCACCACCGATACGCCCCAACCGCGGTGACAGGCTTCCAGCGCCTGACGCATCACCGTCGTGTTGCCGGTGCAGTCAAATGTATAATCAGCGCCGCCGTCCGTAAGCGCCACCAAATGCTCGACAATGTCACCGTCAATCTCGCGCGGATTAACGAAGTCAGTCATACCAAACTTGGTGCCCCAATCGGCCTTCTCATTGTTGAGGTCAACGCCGATGATCTTGTTTGCCCCCACCATGCGCGCCGCCTGAACCACATTCAGGCCAATACCGCCAAGGCCAAACACAACAACGTTCGAGCCCGGCTCCACTTTGGCCGTGTTGACAACCGCACCGACACCGGTGGTGACGCCGCAGCCCACATAACAGGCGGAATTAAACGGCGCGTCATCTCGAATTTTGGCGACGGCAATTTCCGGCACAACGGTAAAGTTTGAGAAGGTGGAACACCCCATATAATGGAAAATTGGTTGCCCTTTGTAGCTAAAACGGGTCGTGCCGTCGGGCATTAAGCCCTGCCCTTGAGTGGCGCGTATGGCAGTACACAGATTGGTTTTCCCTGACAGGCAAGACTTGCATTGCCTACATTCAGGAATATACAGTGGTATCACATGGTCACCGGGTACAACACTGGTTACGCCCGCACCAACTTCGCGAACAACACCCGCCCCCTCGTGCCCTAAAACACTAGGGAATAAACCTTCACTATCAAAACCACCGAGAGTGTATGCATCGGTGTGACAAATGCCTGTGGTCATTATTTCCACCAGCACTTCGCCGGTGCGCGGCCCTTCCAGGTCAAGCTCAACAATTTCCAAGGGTTTTTTCGCCTCAAAAGCGACGGCAGCACGTGTTTTCATGGGTCAGGTCTCTATTTAATTGGTATGTATTGGATGCCTAGTGCAACTCAGGTGAATACTACCCAAGTTGCTCCTCACTGCCAACGGCAGATTAACTGATAATATGTAAACCGACATCGTTAAGATCGGTCAACGCCCGCTGCTACTGCCCGTCGTGATGATCGGTCTTGCGGTCATCACCGCGGTAAATGTCCGGGTTATTCCAGGGTTTAGGGCCGAACGGCTTGCTGGTTGGCCACACCTCATCAAGTGTTTCACCGTCGCGGAGCACACCGCCCTGCATCACCTGGCTGATATCCAGTGTATTGCGAATATCATCCAGCGGGTTCGACTTCAAAACCACCATATCAGCGAGCTTGCCCACTTCCAGACTGCCTATATCGTCGCTTGCACCGAGGAAATGCGCACCGTGGCGGGTGGCTACATCAAGCGCTGCGTGCGGTCCCATTGCACTGGCCACCATCCAGGTTTCCCAGTGCGAGCCGATGCCGTGCTGCTGACCATGAGAACCGATCGCCCCATAGCCACCGTTAGCAATTACATCGGCGAGGCCCTGTGCAATCATCGGGAAGCTATAGTCGGTATCCGGACGCTTGATCGGGCGCCGCGTGTTGGGTACCAGTTGACGCCACGGCAGCCATTTGCGCTGTTTCGCATCCTGCCAGACATTTGTTTCGCCCCAGAAATATTCCTCGTTCCAGGCACCCGGCCCGCCCACAACAAAGGTGGGCGAATAAACCGCTTTGGCCTGACCAAAGAATTTGGCAGCATCGCTGTATAGCGGCGCGTAACTCATTGGATGCTCAAACCCGGTTTGCCCGTCCATAATCATACCCAGATTATAGGCAAGGTCAGAGCCTTCCGAGGTCACCATCAAGCCTTCTTTACGGGCAATATCGCTAACCCACTGACGCTGCTCGCGGCGTGGCTGCAAATATTGCTTTGCCATCACTGCGCCCCACGACTTCAGTCGCGTGATATTTTCTTCGGCGACCTGATAGCTCGTGAGACGGTTTGTTCTGGCATCGTCCCGGTTATACAGCGGGCCGCCAGCTGAATAGGTGCGCGGACCAATAACCTTGCCCGCGGCAATCAACTCAGCCGCAGAAAATACATTCTGCGCTGCCACAGCATTATCAAGCGCGGTAGTAACGCCGTAAGCAGTATAAATGGCTGTCTCGTAACCACGCGCGGGAACAATACCCCGATAATCACGGAAATGGTGGGCGTGCATGTCGACAAAGCCAGGAATAATGGTTGAGCTGGTCGCATCAATCACGCGGTCAACGCCAGAAGTATCGCAGGTGCCGACACAAGTGATGCGGCGACCACTCACCACAATTGTTGCGCCTTCAAGGACCTCTTTTCCGCGCATGGTAATAATGCGGGCATTGGTGAAGGCAGCAGACCCTTCGGGAATGCGTTTATCGACCGTCAGGCTCAATGCAGTCTCGCTGATGTCCCCTGTGGAGACATCATGTGCATAATAGGTGGAAGCCGAGCCAAACTCCAGTGTGCCGTTATCGCGCCAATTGGGGAACAAACCTCCGGTTTTGGAGAGCTGGGCAACCGGTAACATACCTTTGCCAGCGCCCTTGCTGATCACAATAGGCTTTGCCCGTGCCTGCCGGTACGGCAGCGGCGACAGGTAAACATTATCGCCTTCAAGAAAAGCCACATGGCCACCATCCGGAGAAATTACCGCTTCGTCTGCGAAATCAAAACGTGCAACCACTTGCGGCGCATCAATTGACGGAGTTGCCGGCACTGAAACCAGCTGTGATGACGGTGCGGCTGCACCGCCCGTCGGTGCGCCTTCCAGATAGAATATCCGGCCATCCGGGCCCCATGTGGGGCGCGGCAGTTGCCCACGACCACGACCGAACCGACCACTGAAATCGATCCTGCCAACAGTCTCGGCATCGTCGCCGTCCGCGGCCAAGCGAACCACATCCCAGTATGGGTTGTGGGTCATCTCGCGCCCGCGCGCTGTGGCGTTTCCGCCTCTTGCCACCACGAGCATTTTGCCGTCAGCGCTCCAGTCCGGGTGAATGTACTCGCTAGCCTGGGTTGTTATTTGTTTGGGCCTGCCGCCAGTTGATCTCACTGTCCAGACCTGACCTCGCTCCAGATCATCCCAGGTGGTGAAGGCAATGGTGCGACCATCAGGAGACCAGCTGGGTGAAAACTCGAACGGCGCAAAACTGTCGCGGGTCAACCGCTTAGGGGTGCCGTTCGGCAAGTCCTGTATCCAGATTTTACCGACAGCCTGAAACGCAAGTTTCGAGCCGTCCGGCGATGCCGCAGTCCAACGCATAAAGTTAGACTGAAAGGGATCATCGGTGATGCGAAAGCCCTTATAGGCCTGCTCGGAAATTGTGCGCTCAACTTTGGCTGAAAAGGGAATGGTCGATACCGCACCGCTTGCAACATCAACCCGTCGTATTTTTCCGCCTTGGCTTAGAATGACAGACTTGCCGTCTGGCGCAAAACTATAGCCGGGCAGCACACGCAGGGTTTTCATGCCTTCAACCATGTCCTGCGTGACCGGGTCCATCAATATACGCTCGGTGCCGGTTTCCAGGTCGCGCAGCCACAAGGCTGTACGAGGACCAAATTTTTGACCCTTGTGAGACACAGTACCGTCTGGAATACGGCGAATGAAGGTCATCAGTTTACCGTCTGGTGATATCTCAGGCGCAGCTGCGCCGCCACTTGAAAAACGCGATTGCTGTTGATTAAAGCCGTGGCTGACGCTGAAAATATCACCGGTTTTCAGGTTCAGGCGGCTAACCTGTATTTCACCGGCCAGTGAGTTCCAATGCCCCCACGTTGTACCAGTGCTGGTGCGTTTGTGGAAATACAGCCAGTCACCATCAGCAGAGGCCGTCGGCCATGCGGCCCCGGTTTCTTCGCGGCCAATTAATTCGATACCTTTGCCGCCGTCCTTGTGGAACATCCATATGCCCGCGTCAGGCCGAGAGCCGCGCTTGGGCATGCCGCGCTTGCGGGTATAGATATAATTGCTGTCCGCGCTCCAGGTCGGGGTTAGAAAGCGGGCGTTTAAATCTTTGGAAACCTGTCTGGGATTGCTGCCGTCAGCGTCCATCACCCAGATGTTATCCTGCCCGCCACGGTCGGAAATAAAGACGATTGAATTGCCGTCCGGCGAAAATCGGGGGTGATAGTTGGTGGCGACGCCGCTTTCCTGGGTCAGACTAACCGCCTCACCGCCGGATATGGGCATCCGGTATACATGGGCCAGCAAATCGAACACCAGCCACTGGCCGTCCGGCGACACATCCACCGACATGAAGGTGCCTTCCTCAGTGGTGAATGAAATCTGGCGGGTCTCCCCGCGTGCAATGGTGGTGTCCCACTTTTCCGCCGCCGCATCATCTGTTTCGGCCCGCACGGCCAACGTCAGCACCAGCATCTGTGCTGCAATTAACAACCCGGCAGAACCCAATGTCTTATTGAAATTTTTCATGACAAAACCCCGCAATGTTTGAACCAAACGGCGAAGCATTTGTGACCTGACTTCCCCGATATTCCCCAAATGAAGTATAGCCAGACGCATAAATTAAACAAGAATGTGGGCGTTAGGGCTTTAGTTTAGTGAAAATGTACTCAAAGGGGCGTAAATTCTAATCCAAAGCCATAAATTAGTTGTCGCAACTACGGGCCCAAATGTGCAAATTAACACATCAGAAGGGCATCAACATGTTCACGGGGTTTACAGAAGATACGTTAGAAGGCATGGGGGCAGAAATTTTTCTGCGTCGGTCTGGGCCAAACGGTGCGCCCGCGCTTCTAATGCTGCACGGCAACCCGCAAACCTCTGCCATGTGGCATAAAGTAGCCCCCGCTATGGCAAAAAACTTCCAGGTTGTCTGTCCCGATTTGCGCGGTTACGGCCGTTCAGGCAAGCCACCCTCCACGCCTGATCATTTACCCTATTCAAAACGCGTGATGGCCGCAGACATGACCAAGATAATGCGGCATTTGGGACATGACCGTTTTTACGTCGCCGCTCACGATCGCGGTGCGCGGGTTGCTCACCGCCTGGCGCTTGACAGCCCTGAGTGTGTGATAGCAATGACACTGCTGGACATTGCCCCAACCCGCGAAATGTACGCCAACACCACAGCTGCATTTGCCCAGGCATATTGGCATTGGTTCCTGCAGACCCAAAACTCGCCAATTCCGGAAGAGATTATCGGCAATGATCCCGAGGGCTTCTGGAAACTGAAATGTTTTAACCAGGCAGGCGGCAATCCATTTGACCCGAACGCGCTCAGTGAATATCTGTCCGCATTCAACGATCCCGAAATGATCCATGCATCCTGCGAAGATTACCGCGCGGCCCGCACCATTGACATCGACCATGACAACGCTGACGAGGCGCGAAAACTGGAAACGCCGCTACAAGTGCTGTGGGCAAAAAACGGCGCGATTGAAAAATGCTTCAAGCCCATGGAGCTGTGGCAAAGCCGTGCCACAAATGTAATCGGTGAAGCCCTTGACTGTGGCCACTACATGGCCGAGGAAATCCCCGATCAGATCACCGCGAAACTGGTTAGCTTTTTCGATCAGCATAAGCACGAGGAAAACTTATGACCGCGCTTACACTCTACGACAAACTGGTCGATGCCCACAAAGTCTGCGACCTGCCGGGCGGCGACATATTGGTCTATGTGGATTTCCACATCATGAACGAATATACCAGCCCGCAGGCATTTTCCGGGCTGGAGGCAAAAGGCCTGAGCGTATGGCGGCCGGGCGCACATTTGTCAGTGGTCGACCATGTTAACGGCACCCGGAGGCGCGAAGGGCCGGACGAGGCCTCGAAATTACTGATCAGCAATCTGACCAGAAACTGCGACAAGCATGACATCGCCCTATACGGCCTGGGTGACCCGCGCCAGGGTATCGAACATGTTGTGGTGCCCGAACAGGGCCTGGTTGCACCGGGCATGCTCATTGCCTGCGGCGACAGTCACACAACCACCTACGGCGCATACGGCGCGCTTGGCTTCGGCATTGGCACCTCGGAAGTTGAGCATGTGTTGGCCAGCCAAACGCTACGTTACCAAAGACTGAAACCAATGCGGGTGACGGTGGACGGCGAAACCGCGCCGGGCGTCACCGCCAAAGACATCATCATGCAGGTTATCAAAACCGTGGGTGCGGGTGCCGCCAATGGCTATGCCGTTGAGTTTGCCGGTTCAACCATCACCGCCCAGGACATGGCTGGAAGAATGACCATCTGCAACATGGCAGTTGAACTGGGCGCACGCGCTGCGCTGGTCGCCGCCGACGCGGTAACCGAGGCAGCGTGCCGTGGTAAAGCCCATAGCGACAGCCATCAATTTAATGTCTCTGACTGGACATCAGATGCGGACGCCCGCTTTGACCGGGAAGTTGTCATTGACGGTGCAGACATCGGCCCACTGGTCAGCTGGGGCACCAGCCCGGATCAGGCGTTGCCGGTTGGCAGCAACCTGCCATATGAGGCTGATATGCCGACACCTGCTGCTAAACAAGCACTGAAGCGGTCCCTCGGCTATATGGGACTGCGTGAAGGGCAACCTCTCACAGGCCTGCAAATTGATATGGCCTTCATTGGCTCTTGCACCAATAGTCGAATTGAAGACTTGCGCGCTGCCGCCAGGATACTTGCCGGACACAAGGTTGCAGACGATGTGACCGCGCTTATTGTGCCGGGCTCGACGGCAACCCGCATTCACGCCGAAGCAGAAGGCCTCGACAGGATTTTCACCGCCGCAGGGTTCCAGTGGCGACCGGAAAGCGGTTGCTCCATGTGCCTCGCCATGAACGACGATGTCGCCATGGACGGCGAGCGAGTGGCATCGTCCACCAACCGCAATTTCGAAGGTCGCCAGGGCCGCGGTGCGCGCACCCACCTGATGAGCCCGGCGATGGTTGCAGCCGCCGCAGTTACAGGCCACATCACTGATGTCAGGGATTTTACCGAGAAGGAAGAGTAACCACCATGCCAGCGATCATATCCGGCAAAGCCGCAGCCTTCCCGCAGCCAAATGTGGACACCGACGTTATTATGCCCAAGCGGTTCCTCAAAACCATCACCCGTGAAGGTCTGGCAGACGGCACCTTCGCCGATCTGCGCTTCACCGAAGACGGTGGCGCGCGACCAGAATTTGTTCTAAATTCAGCTAATTGGCGCGACGCATCCATTCTTGTTGTCGGTGATAATTTCGGCTGTGGCTCCAGCAGGGAACACGCGGTGTGGGGTCTGAGGCAACTAGGTATCGAGGCCATAATCGGTACCGACTTCGGTGGAATTTTTTACGACAATGCGCGAAAAAACGGTCTTGCTTTACCAGTCGTTTCGGAAGCGGTACGTAATAGGTTATTGGTCTTGGCAGACAATATTGAATCGGCGCAATTTAACATTGATATTGCCGAGAAAACCATCAAAACCACCACG
>JAJFIT010000005.1 GCA_021774775.1 Alphaproteobacteria bacterium
GCCGTCGGCCAAAATTCTGGAAGACCGTACATCAGGCCAGAAAGTGCGCCTGACCGAAAAAGAAACCAATATTCTGAAATATCTGTACCGCGCGGGCGGTAAAGCGGTTGGCCGCGAAGAGCTACTCACCGAGGTTTGGGGCTACAACTCGGGTGTTACCACCCACACGCTGGAAACCCATGTGTACCGGCTGCGCCAGAAAATAGAAGTGGAAACCGGCGCTGCGCGCATTCTGGTAACCGAACCGGGCGGCTATAGCCTGCAGGGTCTCGGCGGCTAGAAATCCAGCGATCTAAAAATCAAAATCAACGATAACCGGCGCGTGGTCTGATGGTTTTCTCCAGCCACGCGCATCGCGTGCCACCTCCATATGCTTCGGCGCACCCTTGAGCGAAGGGCTGACCCACACATGGTCAAGCCTCCGGCCCTTGTCGGCGGCTGACCAGTCTTTCGCACGGTAAGACCACCAGCTAAACAGTTTTTCCGGCAGCGGGGTCACTTCGCGCATCACATCAACCCAGCCGTGGGCGTCAATCATTTCCAGCATGCCGCCGGTCTCGACCGGCGTATGAGAAACCACCTTCAATAGCTTCTTGTGGTCCCATACATCGTCCGGGTGCGGCGCAACATTCAGGTCACCAACCAGAACGCTTGGCTCATCAAGGTCGGCGGACCATTTTGTCATCTCATCCATAAATTGCAGTTTATGAGCAAACTTATCGTTGGTCTCGGGGTTGGCTTCGTCGCCGCCCGCAGGTACATAAAAATTATGCACGGTCACACCGTTGGCCAGCTTAATTGCAATATGGCGCGCATCACCCTTCTGGCACCAGTTAATCTTATAGCTATCAGCAAAGGGGGCCTTGGCTGCTGTGGCAACACCGTGATAGCTTTTCTGGCCGTGCAGCGCCAAATGGGGCAGACCAATTTCTTCAAAAAAACCGGTTGGGAACATATGGTCCTGCACTTTGGTTTCCTGCAAGCACAACACATCCGGGTCGTAGGTTTCAACCAACTGTTTGACGATATCCACGCGGGCGCGAACCGAGTTGATATTCCAGGTAATGATGCGCATAAATCCCCCTAAGTACGCGGCGAGTGACCACGCAGACTGTTGGTTAAAAAATCAGAAAACTGTTGCCGATAATGCCGATGGGCCAATGGCCTTTCTCGAACAGCTGGAACCGGTAAACAAGTGGATGGTCTTCCTCGCCGCCCGCCATACCCACAAGCGCCGCCTGATAACAAGCCTGTGCTGCAGCACCTGAAATAGCACGAACAAATGTTTCGTCATCAATGCGCAAAAACTCAGCGGCTTCTTTGGCAGCATCCTCGATGGTTTCGGTGATTGCCTGCGCCACATGGGTCATCACCATATCAAGCGTATCAGCGTCCAGCGCCAGCAACACTTCGTCGGTCAGCGCGGCGCGCAATTGTTCCTCAGCTTCCCATGCCGGGCTGTTGAACTCGGTGTTTTCGGCCGCCGCCGCTGCGTCTTCCCAGTCCGGCAGAAAAGCAGGTTCAGCGTCAGGAAACCCAAGCGTCGCGGCGTAATCACGCGCCAAGCGCAGGCTGTGAACATCAGGCGTATCGCCCAGCGCGCGAAACCAGCGCACTTCGCCCGCGATGGCAACAAAGGGTGCTACGCTTTTCAAGCTGGGAAAATCATCCATCAAATCATCGATGTCGGAGTCGAGTTCCATAGAAAATACTACCCGGTCATACCAGTTGGTTGAAAGGATAGTATGTAGACGAGTTAAAGCGGATTTGCCAGCCTGCTTATGGCCATATCCGGCCGCCAGTGACAAGGCAGGAAAGCAAGCGAATATCAGAGTATATTTTTACCGGGGGCGGCGGCGTTTTGCCAGACCGCGCGGGTCGTCAAATTCCCACAGCTTGGCGGCAAACGCCACATTCACCTGTTCGTCGCTCACTTCAACAGTGGTTAACTGGCCCTGCGCATCGATAACCGCCCAACTGAGTAGCCGCAGCTTTTCACCCCGGTCCGGCGCTTCTTCAAAATAGACCGTAATGCGCCCAAGTTCAGGTCGGTCAACATCGGTCGCATGAAGCGCCAGCAGCCCCGCCAGGCCGCCAGGGGCGACCTCAATGTTAGCGCCGATACTGGCCAGATCGGTGGAACTGCCGAGCAAGGCGCGCAGCGGCGTGTCATTGACCGGCCAACGGGTGACCTGACCAATTTCATAATCGATGAAACTAAGCGTTTTACCGTCTGCCACCACCAGAAACGGTACTTCGCCGTCATAGTCAAATCTGATTTTGCCCGGGCGCGCCAGCGATAGCTTGCCGCCGGTGACGCCGCCGTCAGGTGCGCGCTGGTAGAATTTGGCTTCCAGGCTTTTAACCTGATCAAAGTAAGTCTGAATTTGCCCCAGCGCTTTCAGCGATGTATCTTCGGAAATATCCTGTTCTTCCAAAGGCGGTAGCGGCAAGGTTTTGTCCTGCGCCATAGCCGGGGTAACCAATGCAGTACCCGCCACCCAGCTTACCGCAACCAGAAATGTCTTTATCATTTTACGCATGTTTATTGTCTTCATGTCTGTCTTTTTTTCGGTTCGACTTTCCACTGAAAAATATGACCATTTTCAGTGAGTGTCGCTATATCAGTTTTTTATGGGGCTACTTTGTGGCAACCGCCTAACTAGAACTCTTCTTCCCGTTCCGGCACCAGCACTTCGCGTTGGCCTTTATGGTTAGGGCCACTTATCACGCCTTGCGATTCCATGTCTTCGATCAGGGTCGCGGCTTTATTGTAACCAATCTTCAACCGGCGCTGGATATAGCTGGTTGATGCCCGGCGATCACGCAGCACAATGTCCACGGCTTTGTCATACAGGCTTTTCTCTTTATCATCCGCCGATGGACCTGGGATGAACGGACTGTCAAAGCCTTCTTCAGGTTCTTCGGTAACGCTGGACAGGTACGAAGGTGCGCCCTGCTTTTTCAGGTGTGTAACCACATCGACAACTTCATCGTCGTCAACAAATGCGCCGTGCACCCGAGTGATGCGCCCGCCGCCCGCCATAAAGAGCATATCGCCCATGCCCAGAAGCTGTTCGGCACCCTGTTCACCCAAAATGGTGCGGCTATCGATTTTGCTGGTAACCTGAAAGCTGATCCGGGTCGGGAAATTGGCTTTGATGGTGCCGGTGATAACATCAACGCTCGGTCGCTGGGTCGCCATTATCAGGTGAATGCCGGCGGCGCGGGCCATTTGCGCAAGGCGCTGCACGGTAGCTTCAACGTCTTTGCCCGCCACCAGCATCAGGTCTGCCATTTCATCGATAACAATGACGATGAAGGGCAGGGGTACAAAATCAAATTCCTGTTCTTCAATCACTGGCTGGCCGGTTTCCTTGTCAAACCCGGTTTGAACCTGGCGCACCAACCGTTCACCGCTGGCGTTGGCATCGCTGACCCGTTTGTTGAAGGCAGCCAGATTGCGCACACCAAGCTTCGACATGTTACGGTAGCGGTCTTCCATTTCGCGCACTGCCCATTTAAGCGCGACTACGGCTTTTTTGGGCTCGGTTACCACAGGCGTCAGCAAATGCGGAATATCGTCGTAAACCGACAGTTCCAGCATCTTGGGGTCAACCATAATGAAGCGCAGGCTGTCAGGGCCGTGCCTGTATAGCAGCGACATGATCATGGTGTTAACGCCGACCGATTTACCCGAGCCGGTGGTGCCCGCCACCAACAGGTGCGGCATTGATGCCAAATCCGCCACCACTGGCTCACCGCCGATATCCTTACCGAGGATAACCGGCAGGCGTGCCTTGGTGGTTTCAAAGTCCTTGGACGCCAGCAGTTCGCGCAGGAAAACGGTTTGGCGGTCAACATTGGGCAGCTCAATACCGATGGCGTTCCTGCCCGGCACCACGGCGACGCGCGCCGAAATGGCACTCATTGAGCGAGCGATATCATCAGCAAGACCAATAACCCGGGCCGACTTGACCCCGCGGGCAGGTTCCAGCTCATAAAGGGTAACCACCGGGCCGGGGCGAACATCATTAACGTCCCCCTGGACACCAAAATCGTCCAGCACACTCTCCAGCATACGAGCGTTCTGCTCCAAAGCTTCAGAGCTGATGCGACCAAGTTTATCAGGCG
>JAJFIT010000041.1 GCA_021774775.1 Alphaproteobacteria bacterium
AGCCGTTGTCCTTGATGTAGACATGAAAAAAGAGCGCATCAGCCTGGGTGTCAAGCAGCTTGGCGGCGACCCGTTCAAGGATGTTGCATCCAAGAAACGCGGCGAGCAGGTTACCTGTGTTGTTAAAGTTGTTAACGACAATGGCATTGAAGTTGAAGTTGGTGAAACCGGCGCGTCTGCCTTTATCCGCCGCAACGACCTGTCGCGTGATCGCGGTGATCAGCGCCCTGAGCGTTTCGCTGTTGGTGACAAGGTTGATGCTATGGTTACTGGCGTTGACAAATCGAGCCGCAAGCTCAACCTGTCAATCAAGGCTCTTGAAATCTCCGAAGAAAAAGCGGCTGTTGAGCAATATGGTTCAACCGACGCTGGTGCAAGCCTCGGCGATATTCTTGGGGCTGCGCTTGAGAAAGCCAAAGAGGACAAATAAACCAAATCAGGTTTTTTGCTCAATAAGTGGTTCAAAAAGCCGCTCTCTGGAAATTCCTTATTAGGTTTTCGGGGGGGCGGCTTTTTTGTGCGGGCAGGGTCGCCGCGCCGAAATGACCAAAATAGCAATAGAGAATCACCCTTATGACGGGAGTTTCTTACCGGGCTGTGAGGGTCAAACTTGGGGTGTTGGGGACGGAATTTGACCAGAAGTGTCGATTCTCTCGGCAATTATTATGGCATTTTGGCAGCGGTAGCCACAAAATCGCATTAAAACCCCTTTTCTTTGAAAGGCTTATCTTGACGGACGCTTAATGAGGTGGCACGCTTCACAAAATTGACAAAGGTGCCCCAGTTTCGAGTGGGGATTAAAAAGGGTGCCTGGCGGGAGGACGTTTATGATCAAGTCCGAGTTGATTGCAAAAATTGCTGATGCCAATCCACATCTCTATTACCGGGACGTGGAACGTATAGTATCAAAGATTTTTGACGAAATAACCGGCGCCCTGTCCCGGGGTGATCGTGTTGAGCTGCGCGGCTTTGGTGCCTTTTCTGTTAAAGAGCGACCGGCACGCATCGGCCGGAACCCACGTACGGGTGAAAAAGTTGAAGTCGCGGACAAGCGCGTACCCTATTTCAAAACGGGTAAAGACCTGCGCGAGCGCTTGAATAAATAACCTGAACAAATAATTTGGGTGCTTGGCTTTTGAAACTGTTGCCTTCTGATTGGGGGCCGCTTCGATTCATTTTCACCACAAAGACACATAATTCCGTGTGGTTCCCTATTGTTCGCAAATTATATTGTTCGCAATTTTTCTGGCGAGACCTGGTTTCATGTTGAAGAGTTTCTGGATTATATGTCGCCGTCTGCTTTGGCTTGCTTTTGCCCTCATTCTAATCCTGTTTGCTATTAATAACCGCCAGCCGATTGTGCTGTCGGTCGAGCCCTTGGGCTTCATGCCGCCGATGCCGGCCTATCTTCTTTTGTTTCTGGGTATTTTTATCGGCGTTGTTGCCGCCGCGGGTGTTACCGGCTGGCTGCGCTTGCAGGGGTTTGCCAAACGGCGCAAAGCCGAACGGCGTACCGATTATCTGGAAGGTCAGGTGTCCGCGCTGGCTGAAGACGCGCACCAGCATCGCGCTGCCAAAGCTCATTCTGCTGCCAGTGACCCCGATGATAGCACCCAACTGGCTCCGAAAAAGTAAGTCTGCGTGCGAAGGCTTGTTCTTTGGCAAGTTTGGCGGTACCACCCACATGACCAATGTAATTGCAGAGGCTTTTTATGAACGGTGAATTTCAGCAACCAGGCAACCGGATTTTTTGCGCCCTTGATACCACCGACAAAGAGGTGGCAACGAAGACTGCGAAAAAGCTGCTCGGCGTTGTTGGCGGCATTAAGCTTGGTCTGGAATTTTATTGTTCGGCGGGCGCTGACGGCTTCAAGGCGATCGCTGAAACCGGCATGCCCATATTCCTTGATCTGAAGTTCCACGACATTCCCAATACTGTGGTCGGTGCGATCCGTGCCGTGATGCCGCTGGCACCCAAAATTCTCACCATCCACACTCAGGGTGGCCCTGAAATGATGCGCCGCGCCGCTGAAACAGCCGCTGAAGAAGCAGACCGGTGTAACGTGGTCGCACCCTGGGTTGTCGGGGTCACGCTTCTGACCAGCCTTGATAATGATGACCTGACTGCCCTGTCGCTGTCCGGCACGACGGACACTGTTGTGCCAACGCTGGCTGGCCTCGCCCAGGCATCCGGTCTGGACGGTATTGTTTGCAGCCCCAGGGAAATTGCCATGGTGCGCAGCCAGACAGCCCATGACTTCCGGCTTGTTGTGCCCGGCATCCGCCCAGCTGGCTCCGCCGCCGGTGACCAGAAAAGGGTGATGACACCCAGGCAGGCGGTGTCTGCGGGTGCTGATGTGTTGGTGATTGGCCGACCGATAACCGGTGTCGATGATCCGGTTGCGGCGGCGCGGGCAATTGCTGACAGCCTAATTGAGTTCAGACCCTAGCCTGCCAGGTCTTTTTTTACGAAACGCATCAATGTTTTCTGGGTATTTTTGAGGCGGTCGTCGTCGCCCAGCGCAACTGACAGCACCATGGCCCCCTGCAGTGCGCCGATAATGTGGGTTGCTGCTTCGGTCGCTTTGGCCTTTGACAAGCCCGCAGCCAGTGCATCCCGCGTCCAATTGGTCATGGTTTCGAAAAACAGCCGAACTTCTGCCGCCACATCTGGTGGTAGATAGCGCGCTTCCGCCCCCAGCACGCAGCACAGGCAAACACTGTCGCCGTCGCTTAGTGCAGCGGAATATACCGCAAACAAAAGCTTTAGTTTGGCGATGGGCGTTCGCGCGTCTTGCGGGTCGCCCAGTGCGGCGATCACCCGTTCGCGGTAGCGTGCAACAACTGCTTTGCCCAAGTCTGCCTTCTGCGGAAAATGATAGTGAACGCTGGCGCTTTTTACGCCCACGGCACGAGCAAGATCGCGGAAGCTGATCGCATCGAAGCCGCCCATTCGCATATGGGCTTCGGCCACATCCAGAATTTCATTGGCTTTCGGGGAATATATTTTCGGTTCCATGAGAATAACTATCTACCAGAAGATAGGGGTTGACAAGAATATTTCGATTAAGTAAGTGATCTACCTATCAGTAGATAGATGATATTAATCACGAATCAACCCTCGTAAAGGAAAACAAATGCGCGTTTACGATTACAAAGGTTTCCCTAACCCCGCCCGCGTTCGCCTGGCACTTGCTGAAAAAGGCCTGCAGGACAGCGTTGAATTCATCCATGTTGACGTGCCAGCGGGTGAGCACCGCAAACCGGAATTTTTAGCAATAAATCCGTCTGCGGCCGTGCCGGTGCTGGAATTGAAAGATGGTACAATATTGTCCGAGTGTGCAGCGATTACGGATTATCTTGACCATATTACCGGTGAACCAACCCTGACAGGGCTGGACGCCAAAGAACGCGGCGTGGTTCATATGCTGCAGCGCAAGGTGGAAGACGGCTTATTGGACGCTGTCGGCAATTATTTTCACATGGCAACCGCAGGTTTGGGACCTGATATCGAACAATATGAAAATAAAGATTACGGCAATCGGCGCCGTGACATCGCGCTTGAGACAATGGCATGGATTGACGCTGTGCTGACGGACAGCGACTATCTTGCAGGTGATCGGTTAACCGTTGCCGACATCACCGCCTTTGCCGGATTTGGCTTCGCCGATTTTGCCGGTATCGAAACTCCGGCGGAGTTTGGCAACATTGCTGCGTGGAAAGATCGGATGAATGCCCGCCCCAGCATGGCAGCACTTGCTTGAGTGAGGGCGTGACTGAGTTGGGTTATTGGTGGGCTGCGGGGCTTGTCCCTGCAGTCGCCGCCACATGAATTCCCCAGATGTAGGAAGGTAGCAAGATGGATATCAATGCAGATTTTAGTGCCCGCGCGGCGGTTCACAGTGAAAGGCTGGACTGGCTGGCCTCGCCGATGAAGGGTGTCAGCCGCCGCATGCTCGACAGGATCGGCGGCGAGGTGGCGCGGGCCACTACTATCGTTCGCTATGATCCTGGCAGTCATTTTTCCGCCCACACCCACACCGGCGGTGAGGAATTTATTGTGCTGGACGGGGTGTTTCAGGACGAGCACGGTGATTTCCCGGCAGGCTCCTATATTCGCAACCCACCAACATCATTTCATACGCCGGGCTCCGAACAGGGCTGTGTGATTTTCGTCAAGCTGTGGCAGTTTGACAGGGAAGACCGTACCCACGTGAATATCAATACGGGCAAGCGGGACTTTGCCGCCGATGACGTGCGGGCCGGTGTTGATATTATGCCCCT
>JAJFIT010000042.1 GCA_021774775.1 Alphaproteobacteria bacterium
AGTTATGTTTTTTACTTCTTCGCATATCGGTTTTATCTTTTTTCCGGTTATTCTGCGGGCAATGGGTCGGCACTTGCCGCAGCAGCTTGTTGCGCCCGTTTTTTGGCACTAACTGTCAGTTGAAGCAAGCTTGGCAGCAGCACAAGAGTAAACAGGGTTGATACGCTCATGCCGCCAACAATAACGGCGGCCATGCCACGGTAAATTTCGCTGCCTGCGCCGGGGAATATGAGTAGCGGCAACATGCCAAACAGGCTGGTGAGCGTGCTCATGAATATGGGGCGAAGCCGCAGCCTGAGCGCTTGGCGCACCGCTTGTTCGCGGTTCAGGCCTCGGTCTTCCGCGATACGGGTCTGCGCCACCAACAGGATTGCGTTATTGACCACAAGGCCCAACAGAATGATGAAACCGATCATACCCAGCAGGTCAAGTGGCTGGAACTTGATGAAATTCATCAGGTTAAGCGCCAGCACACCGCCAACACCCGCAAGTGGGATGGATATGACTACCAGTAGAGAGGCTTTCAATGATTTGAACAGCGCGGCCATAATAAGCACCAGCAAAAGCAGAGCCATTAAGGCGTTACCACCCAAAGTGCCAAGGGCGCGCGCTAGATCTTCGGCGCTGCCAGCATAAACAATGTTGCCATCAGCGGGAAGCAGGGCACGGATCGCCGGTTCCACATCGGTTTGAAGTTTCGTGATCAGCGCTTCCAGAGACATGCCCGGTGGTGGATTTACCACGAGGCTATAGCCGCGCACGCGGTCAAAGCGCACGATGGCATTGGGCCCCAGGCTGGCTGTAATGTGTGCTAGTTCGCCCAACGGCACAATGCCACCCAGCGGTGTTTGTACCGGTACATTCTCGATTTTTTCCGGCGTATCGAACCGTTCGGATTTAAGATAGATATCCAGCCGTTCGGTGCCATCAAAATACTCGCCGAGCCAAGAGCCTTGCCCCAACTGCAGGATAACCTGGGTAAGGTCGCCGCGGTTCCAGCCAACTTCTGCCAGCCGTACATCATTGGGTTCAAACCGCAATTCGGTTGCCTCAGCAAAAGGATCAGGCTGCGGGTTGGCGGTCGCCCCGGGAATTGAGCTCATCACAATACCCATACCCTGCATGGTGGCGGCTTTAACGGCAGCAAGATCAGATGACATCAGGCGCATTTCAACCGAGTTGGCGTCGTCGAAACCGCCGAACAAACTGCGCCGAAGGGTGAATCCAAACATGTCGGGAATACCGGAGATGATTTCGCTGTCAACTTTGGCCTGCAGTTCGTCCAAACGGCTGCCGTCTTCGGCGTTTAGCGCCAACCAGCCGCCGGTGGCACCGGGGAAAGACCAAAGGAAATAATCACGAACTTTTGGTTCTTTTTCACCGCTTAGGTAGGGCGCTATGCGATCTTCGATCACTTGCGCGATTTCGCTGTCCGCCGTTTCCACATTGGAACCGGGCGGGAAAAACAGGAAACTATCTACGGTGTCCCGTTTCACTGGCGGTAGATAATTGCTTTGTGGCCATAATATAATGCCCAGCGCGATGGAGCCTGCCATTAATCCAGCAATCCAGCCAACTTGTTTGAAACGGCTTTCAGTCGCGCGCATTAAGCCGTCAGCCATTCGGTCCCACACCGTTTTGCCTTGCTCCGGTTCGGGTAATTTGCGCATCCAGAAACGTGCTGTTGTCGGCAGGATGGTAACCGCCACCAGCAATGACGTGCTGACGCCGATAGCGATGGTCAGTGCTAGATCAGCAAACATTTGCCCTTCTGCGTCCTTGAGGAACATGATTGGAATAAAAATGGCAACCGTTGTGGTCGTGGAGGCAAGCAGCGCTCCCCATACCTGGGAAACACCCAGGTCGCTGGCGTCTTTGGGTGTTTCGCCGCGTTCACGCAGGCGGACGATGTTTTCGAGCACCACTATCGCAGCATCCAGCACCATGCCCGTGGCGAATGCCAGCCCGGCCAGTGAGATTACGTTGAGGGTTCGACCAGTCAGGTTCAGCACAACAAAAGTGGCTAGCAGGGAAATTGGTATCGCAAGCGCAATAAGAAGCGTCGCTCGCCACTGCCTGAGGAATAACCACAACACAGCAATAGCGAATAGCATACCGATGATCAGGTTACTGCCCAGCAGGTTAATCGACCGGTCGATATAGAGGCCGGGATCAAAACTATATTGCGCCACTAAACCCCGGTCTTTAAATTCACCGGCGTTCAGTTCGTCCATTCGTGCTTTTACACCGGCCAGTGCTTCCAGCACGTTGGCATCATTGGTTTTGGAAATGCCTAACCGGTAGGCTTTGTTGCCGTTTTGGTAAATAAAGCCGTCTGCACGGCCCGGGCCAATTTCAACGCGGGCGATGTCACCCAGCTTGATCGGCAGGCCGCCGCGCCATTCAAGGATCAAATCAGCAAGCTCGTCAGCGTCATAGCGGCCTTCGAAACGTACGGTATATTGGCGGCGACCAACGTCAACGGTGCCGCTGGAAATGTCGCCTGACCGGCCAATGCGGGCGGGAACGCGGGCGATATCAATACCCAATTCGGCGGCGCGGTAGGGGTCAAAAATAATTTGCAGCTGGTCGCCCGAACCACCGGTTCCATCGTCGAAATTAATTTCAGACACGCCGTACAGCGACTGTAATTCTGGTCTGATGACATCACGTAAATATTTTGTATTTTCACGCGCGCGGTCTTCTGTCCCTGGAATTTGCTGGACGTAATATTCAATCAGTTGATCGTTGGCGTCGCCCCATTCGCCCATCATTACTTGCGGTTTTTCCGCGTTTGCGGGCAGGGGGCGCAAGCGGTTCAGGCGGCTGATTATATCAATCAGCGCGCGGGTCATGTCTGTCTCGATTGCAAATTCAAGCTGCATGAAGCCAAAGTTCGCCATGTTCCAGCTGACCATTTCGGTCATGCCCGGTGTGCCCTGAAGAACTTCTTCCACAGGCACCGAAATTTCGCTTTCGATTTCAGCGGGCGATGCGCCGGGCCATGAATTGACAACCGATATGACCGGTTTTTGAATTTGCGGCAGCAACTGTGCCGGCAGGCTGAAAATGGACGCGATGCCCATCAGCATAATAACAGCTGCAACAACAGCAACTGCCGCCGGGTTGTCCAAACTTTGTTTAGTTAAGCGCACTACCGATTTCCCAAAATTACAGTGACGCTCACCGCTGCGTCTCTTATTCAACTGTTTGGTTGAATATATAATATTCCTGTCTGTTTCAACAGGCTTTACTCAATCCGCTATATGGTTGTGACAGATTTGCCTCATCAGGTGAGCATAATTTGCCACACTGGCTTATGACGATTGATAGCGCTGTTTGTGACAAAAATTGAGAAAAAAGAGACGAATGGAAGGACTATAGGGACAGTCTACTGACAAAACTTGGTGGGCCGTCGCCGCGAATATTGGGATGCTCGAATAGATTACCGATAGTCTTTGAAAGCCTCATCGAACCAACCTGTGTCCTGCAGTAGTTTTATTTGCATGGTAACATGGCTAAAAAAGGCCTCAGTCTTGTCATTCCGAAGGCATGAAATACCGTCATCAACTTCATCAAGCCGGATTGTAGCTTTTCTTAACTGGTTTCTAACGCCAAGTTTTTTGGTGAGGAAATCCAAATCGAAATCATACCCAATCAACGCATCCACGCGGCCTGCGGTTAACATCTTTATCATTTGGGTTTGGCTCTGTAATTTGTGGTCTTCTTTAACACCTAGTGAATTGATCAAGCGCACTAAATTAAAATCAGACGCTACAATAAGATCGTTAAGTTGAGACGCTGCCGTTATGTCTGGCGCCTCGGCGGCTGTATACACTACGACCGCAACGGAATTGACGGGCCCAATAAACTTATAGTTATTGTATCCTGCGTCTGCGTCGCCGCGGTTAGCATCAGTGTCAGCAGAAATATATACGCAATCGGTCGTCTGCCTCTGCATCGCCCGGTCCAGCCGCGCGGCGGGCAAGAAGGTCACATTGACAGGGCCTTCGTAGCCATCAATCAATTTGTTAAAGACATCGTTGTAGACACCGTCGCCGTTTTGCTCGTAGGCAAACGGGATGGTCATACTGGCGATCTCTATCACGGGCGGGCTGTTTTGTGCCAGCGTCGGAACTGCAATGTAAGCAACCAGTGCTAGCGCTGTGGCCCGCACAGTGAATGAGATAGACCGGGGAATTTTAAAAACTGTCGTCATTACCCGAATATACCGCGGGAGTTTATTTTGTCGAACAATTTCAATTCAACATCCGCTAACCTTTAGTTCAGCTTGATATTGATATGTTATAGTGTGTATTTTTGTCATGAACGACTGTCGATGAGGAGAGTGTGGGATGATAAAATTCGGTAAAATTGGAACTTTGGTCTTGTTGGGATGGTGGGCTGTTCTGCCCGTGTCGGCACAGGATATAACCCCGGTTGGCCGGGAGGTCAGAGTAACCGCCTCTGACGGGGTTGCCGTTTCTGCTTATTGGCTGCAGGCAAAGCCGATACAAGGCAAGGGCACAACAGGTGACGGCGCGCCTGTTCCAACAATTCTGCTGTTCCATATGGCAGGGTCGTCGGCTCCTGGTGAATATAGTGAAATCGCACCGATATTGAGTTCAGAAGGATATAACACGCTGGCAGTGGATTTGCGGTCAGGCGGAGGCCGGTTGGGCGCACCCAATAAAACGGCAGACCGATTGGGGGATGGCAATATTGGTTACTGTGAGGCTTATCCGGATATGGTGGCAGCACTGAATTGGGTGAAATCCAACGGCGGTGGCGGCCGCGTCGCGGCTTTAGGCAGCAGTTACAGTGCAGGGTTGGTGATCAAACTCGGCACCGAAAAGCAGCAGGATATTGCGGGTGTTTTGGCCTTTTCCCCGGCCTCGGGCACACCTATGGCCAATTGCCGACCCGAGCCTTATCTGACGCAAATGACCATTCCCTTGATTGCCTTCAGGCCAGAGAGGGAAATGGCGGTGCCAAGCGTCGTCGCGCAGGCGGCTGCGTTTCGCAAACTCGGCGTGCCGTATCTGGAGATTGAGAATGGTCGTCATGGGTCACTGATGCTGCGGGAAAGCCAAACTGGTACTAATATGGACCATGCGTGGCGCCCGGTTTTTGAATTTCTGCGCGGCGTTGGCAGTCCTGAAAGAACCGATGTGACCCTGCCGGTCGACGGATGGCAGTTACAAGGCGACTTTGTGGCACCGCAATCATCATCAAAGGTGCCCGCTGTTCTTTTATTGCACGGCGCATCACGGTCACGCGGTATTTATACTGGTCTGGCGCATAATCTTGCATCCCGAGGTATTGCTTCATTAAGCCTTGATATGCGTGCTCACGGCGAAAGTCTGACTAAGGGAAAATTCCAGCCGCCGTATGCTGAGCATAGACATTTGCTGCCGGGCACCGAGGCTGACGTAGCAGCTGCAACGGCCTATCTGGTGCGGCATCCGAAAGTGGACCCAGACCGGATCGCGGTTGTGAGCGCTTCCTATTCAGGTGAGTTCATGGCATTGGCCGCGAGGCAGTCTGGCTATGTTCAAGCCTATGTTTCCCTGTCACCGGGGTCAATTTCTGACCAATCGATTGGAACTGTCGACCCAAGCGGCGTGCCGTGGCTGTTTGTTCGCGCCGTGGAGGAGCGACCATTTTTTGATGACATTTTCGCGGCGGTCGAAGAAAAAAGCGATGCGGAAATTATGATATTGCCGGGCAAAGGGCACGCGGACCGGTTGTTGGTGCAACACCCGCGTTTGGCAGCGCAGTTGGCCCAATGGCTGGACGATGCGCTGAATTGAACGCCGCCCAATCCCAGACCATATATCGTTTTAACTGAGGTAGTTTACCTAAAAACCTGTGCCTTAATAACGGCCTAATCGGGTTTCGGCTTTCAGTTTTCTATTTGGTGCATTGGCCTTTCTTGCGGTAAAGTGCTGCGGTATTGCTTTATGTGGGGCTTGTCAAACGGCGGCTTGCATCTGGAGACTTTGATATTTTGTCTTTTTTGGGGGGAGATGACGTGGCCATACCATTTGGAAAGCTATTTGCTGCTTTATTGGCTGTTGCAGTTTTTGCGCAGGCAATTTACGCACAGGACAGTGAACCAGTTGATGAGGCCGTGTCAGGCGCGCCTGCACTGGAAACGCCTGCGACACCGGCAACACCCTCGTTGACCGAAAGCGACCTGTCTGCCTGGCTTGACGGGTTCATGCCCTATGCGTTGAAGACTGGTGACATAGTCGGTGCTGTGGTCACTGTAGTCAAAGACGGCCAGGTGTTGACCAACCGCGGATACGGGTATGCTGACTTGGAAACGGATGCGCCTGTAGATGCGGCAGAGACATTGTTTCGGCCAGGCTCAATTTCCAAATTGTTTATCTGGACAGCGGTCATGCAGCTGGTTGAACAGGGGGAGATTAACCTGGACACCGACGTGAATGTCTATCTTGATTTTAATTTACCGACGAACCGCGGCATCGTAACCATGCGTCACTTGATGACCCATACGCCGGGCTTTCAGGAAGTTGTAAAAGACCTTTTTGTCGAAAATCAAACCATTGAAGATGCTGATTTACGGGAATATCTTGTCACCCATATCCCGCAACAGATTTTTGATCCCGGCAAAATTCCCTCCTATTCCAATTATGCGTCCTCGCTGGCGGGCTATATTGTCGAACGGGTTTCGGGCGAACCCTTTGCCACTTATATCGAAAATCATATTTTTACGCCGCTGGGCATGACCCGCTCCAGTTTCCGTCAACCGTTGCCCGGCGCATTGGCTGCAGGCATGTCGAAAGGCTACAAATCGGCGTCGGACGGCAAGGCACAGTCCTTTGAAGTGGTTGTTCCCATGCCTGCTGGTGCGCTCTCATCAACGGGCGACGATATGGCTAAATTTATGATCGCTCATTTGAGCGGTGGTGGGGGTTTGATGCAGGCCAATACGGCGGTGCAAATGCACACAACGCTTGATAACCAGTTCCCGCCAATCAACGGAGCTGCACTTGGGTTTTACCGCGAGGACCTCGGTGGACTAAATATTATTGCGCACGGCGGCGACACGGCCTGGTTCCATTCCAATATGGTCTTGTTGCTGGATCACGGTGTCGGTTTGTATGTGTCGGTAAATAGTGGTGGCGGGCAGGCAGCTGGTCCGCTTCGTCGCACGTTGTTTACCGAATTTGTCGACCGCTATTTTCCTTATGAGGCCGCAACGCCAGCGCCGTTATCAACGTCTATGGCTCATAGTACCCTGGCGGCAGGATTGTACGAATCGTCCCGCGCGTCGGAAGGCAACCTGTTGGCACTTGTACGCTATGCCTCGCAGTTAAAAGTTACGGTAACCGAGGACGGAGCGTTGAAAACTACGCTGATACCCGGCCTGTCCGGTTCGGGCGAACCTTTATTTGAGGTGGCTCCGTGGCTTTGGCAGTCAAAATCAGGCCGTCGGGTTGCAGCCCGGATTGAAGGAGGGGTTGTGACTGCACTGGCGACTGATCCTGCGCTTTTTACCTTCACGCCTGTGCCCTGGTACCGGTCGTCTGTCTGGCTCACCCCTGTCATGATAGGCGCAGCTTCCGTTATCATTCTCACGTTCATTGCGTGGCCGGTTCGTGCAGTCGCCCGTTGGCGGCTTAATGTATCGTTCCCTTACCGGGGTGCGCGGAAAAAGGCTTACAGGCTTGCGCCGACGGCTGCATTGTTGGTGATTTTGTATTTTGCCGGTTGGGGAATTTTCCTGACCTGGCTGTCTGGCTCGATTTTTAATCTGGAAGCATCGCGCAATGAAAGCATGCTGATGCTGCTGTATGTGTCTTCAATATTACCGGTTATCTCTGCGTTTCTGTCGGTATCTTCAGCGCGCGCGGTGCTGGGTGATCGATCGACATTGTTTCAAAAAGCAAGTTCAATTGCCCTGGTTGCCAGCATGGTGTTTGTGATCTGGTTTTCTGTTGTTGTCGGCTTTTTCAGTTTTGATACCGGCTTTTAAACTGCTGAAAGGCGCGGCTTGTGCCCCTTGAAAATTGCGTCTCTGTTGAGGATTACTGTCGGCTCGCGCGGCGCGCGTTACCTGGGCCGATCTATGACTATCTGGCTGGCGGCGCTGACGACGAATGGTCTGTGTCCAATAATGAACGGGCATTTCACCGCTACGAGCTGATGCCGGAATATCTTCGGGATATTAGCGACATTGATATGCAGACAACGGTTTTAGGGGCAAAGCTGGCAGCGCCGATTATTCTGTCGCCTACAGGTATGTCGCGGCTGTTTCACCATGAAAAGGAAATCGGTGTTGCGCGCGCGGCCAACGAGACGGGTCTGATGTATAGCCTTTCAACGGTTGGTACTACCAGCATTGAAGAGGTTGCCAGTGCCATGCCAGGGGCGAAAATGTTCCAGATATATATTCACAAAGACCGGTCCTTGACCGATGAGTTTGTCGACCGGGCCAAGGCGGCGGGCTACGCCGCGCTGTGTTTGACGGTGGACACACCGCTGGCCGGTAACCGCGAGCGCGACCGTAGAAACGGGTTTGAAATGCCGCCGCGTTTGAAGTTGGGCAGTTTGTTCAGTTTTGCAAGCCACCCGCGCTGGGCGATCAATTTGTTGCGAAACTCTGATTTTCGGCTGGCCAACCTGGCAGGTCGCGGCGACGTGCTCGGGGCTGGCGCGGTTGGGGTTATTGATTATGTTAACAATCAGTTTGACCGCACGGTAACCTGGGATGATGTTGTGCGCATCATTGATCGATGGGGTGGCCCATTCGCGATCAAGGGTCTTCAGTCGCCGGACGATGCTGCCCGCGCAGCCAACATTGGTGCCAGCGCAATCATGATCTCAAACCACGGCGGGAGGCAGCTGGATTTTGCGCCTGCACCGATTGATTGCGTTGCACCCATACGCGATAAAATTGGCGGCGACCTGGAATTGATTGTGGATGGCGGGGTGCGCCGCGGCACAGATATTATAAAGGCCCTGGCGCTCGGGGCCAATGCGGTCTCGTTCGGCAGACCGTATCTCTATGCTTTGGCAGCGGGCGGAAAGCGGGGCGTCCAACAATATTTGGCATCATTAAAGGACGAATTGGCGCGTGATATGGCACTTCTCGGCGTCACGTCAGTCGGTGAAATTGCAGGCAGGCATTGCCTTCAGCGGCCATAACCTCAAATGAAAGTTTACCTCAATGTCCTGGATTAAAGATCATATTAGAACTGTGCCTGACTTCCCGCTGAAAGGGATCATGTTCAGGGATATGACCACCTTGTTTCAAAATGCTGATGCATTCCGGCGCACAGTTGACGAGCTTGTTGGCCATTATGAACACAGGCAGTTCGACACGATTGTTGGCATCGAGGCGCGGGGCTTTGTTATGGGTGGGTTGATGGCCTACCAGATGAAGGCCGGGTTTGTGCCTGTCCGCAAGGCAGACAAGCTGCCTTACGAGACCCGCACACAGGCCTACCGCAAGGAATATGGCACTGATTTTCTCGAGCTTCATATCGATGGTGTTAACCCAGGTGATCGCATTTTGCTTGTGGATGACCTGATCGCAACGGGCGGCACCGCAGAGGCAGCCATATCGTTGATCCGTGCTGGGGGCGCCGTTGTGGAGGACGCCTGCTTCATCGTCGATCTGCCCGATTTGGGCGGTGCAGACCTGGTGCGCGGCCTTGGGTGTAACCTGGTGGCGTTGACACAGTTTGAAGGCGTCTGATCGTCAAATTGTGTTGAAACGGTTTAGAATGCGGCTATATGGCTCGTTCCTATCTGCGGATGATATGTATTGGTTTGTATTACTTTGTGTGGCTTCTGTCTCAAAAGCTTGTTGTTCCAAAGCGCAGTCATTAGGGTTGAGGTGACGATGGATCTACTGGCGTTGTAGATCATTTGAGGCTGAAGATATGGACCAACTGCCATTTGCAATTTTGACGCTGATGTTTGTCAGCAGCGCGCTTTGCGGCGTGTTTTTTATGGCGTGGTGGACTTTTGGCCGTGCGGCCCACGCCCTTTCATGGTCAGTGATGTTCGCTTTGGCTGCCTTGCAGTGGGCTCTTAGCCTCAGCCTTGCCTACCAAACGGGTTTCAATCAAACAGTTCAACAAATTATGTTGGATTTTCTCGGGCCAGCCGTGGCGATATTATCGGTTGTTGGCTTTCGGCAGCGGGCTGAAAAAATAGTTAGTTTACCCCTTATGGTTGGCATCGTGCTGCTGACATGGGGAGGTGCTGTGTGGTTTGGCTATATGCAGCCTCATGAGGGACTGCGGTCATCTATTTTGCCCTATATGATTGTTGGGGCCTGCGCCTGGAACATGTGGATATTATATGATGTGCCGCGCATTAAACGCGTTGTGGAATGGGCAGTCATTGCTGGTTACGGCCTGTTCGGGGTGTCTCAAATGGTGGTAGGTTCAGTTGCCTTTAGCCAGGGCGAAGTGCCGGATCCTGCTGTTACCCAGCTTTATGTGGCCATTTCCTATTTGACCCTGCCCACGCTTTTTACATTGCTTGGGTTGTTTGCGCTTTCGCTAATCGCATCTGACATATCCACCCGGGCAGAGGTGTTGGCGGATTATCAGAAACGGAAGCGCCGTGAAGAGGTGGAGAAAAGTTGGGGTACGGTTCAGGATGCCATCGAAGCCATTCCTGACTTGATAGCAATCGACGACGGGAAGGGTAATTTTCTTACCTGCAATGACGCGATGGCGGATTTTCTGGGCAGGGACAAGAACGACCTTACAAATATGCGCTCGCTGGAAATTATTGAACTTTACAAAGAGAAGTTCGCCTCCATCGATACTGTGCCGGTCAAAACCAGTCAGGATGTGGTCGAAAGCTTGTGGCATGCGCTAACCACTGGAAACCGACTAAGTGTTTTAACAATCGACGATCGTAGCTTTATCGTCGATTGTGGTTATTTGCACTCTGGCGGGCAAATTTTGGTCTGCCGAGATGTGACCCAACTATACAGAAGTCAGTCGCGGCTGGAGACGGCAATCAGTTCGATGCCGATTGGATTTGCGCTTTTTGACAAGGAGCGAAAGCTGGTTGCTTGCAACAAATCCTACGAGACAATTCTGCAGCACAACCAGGATTGGATCAGCCAACAACCAATGCCGACGCTTTGGAAGGCGTTGACCCGGCGCCTGAAGGCGGCGAAAACCAGTAGTTTGGTGCAGCGCAGTGAATGGCTGCATGAATGGATGGATGCCATTGAAAAAGGCGAGAGCCACGGTATTACCGCCCTGCTGGATGATGACACATGGGTAGACTTATCTGTACGCCCGGTTGAAGGCGAAGGTTTCGTTACCATTGCAAATGATGTCACCAATCGGCGATTGCTTGAAATCGACCTTGAGAAAAACGAAGCGCAGCTGCGCCAAATACTTGGCAGCCAGCCGTTTCCGGTTATGTTGGTGCGCAAGGCCGATGATAAAATATTGTTTGCCAGCGATGCCGCGGTAGAGGCTCTCAGTGCGGGCGAAATTTCACTTATAGGCAGTCTGGCCCGCGATTTTATTCCCGCGCGCGGTTCACGGGGCGGTGCAGCCGACAGTGACGGCGAAGCAAGCGTGTCATCGGTGCAGGAAATGCCATTGTTGCGGCGGTCCGGAGAGCGTTTTCCGGCACTGTTTTCAGAGCATAATATTGCTTATGCCAGCCAGGAAGCGCGGGTGGTGAGTTTCATTGATATTTCCAATATTAAAGAACTTCAGTCTGAATTGGCAACCCAGCGCGAAGCGTTGTTTCAAAGTGAAAAACTCAATGCACTTGGAACGCTGTTGGCGGGCGTTGCACACGAGTTGAACAATCCACTCACTGTCGTTGTGGCCAATGCCCATGTGCTGTCGCTGACCGGCGAGGATGAAGGAGTAAAATCCAGAATTCATAAGATTACCGCCGCCGCGGACCGCTGTGCAAAAATTGTCCGGTCATTCCTGGACATGGCGCGAAAAAGTCCCGGCGAAAAAGTGGAATTTGATCCGGTCGCTTGCGTTGAACAAGCGCTTGAATTGTCTTTATATGGATTGAAAGATAACAAAATCACTGTCAAGGCCGATATCGTACCGCAGCTGCCAGCTATAAAAGGCGATCCAGACCAGTTTGCCCAGGTAATTTTGAATTTGGTTATCAATGCCAAACAAGCGCTGCAAAACCAGGACTCCCCCAGGAAAATCGATGTTGCCATGCACCTGGACGACTCTGGACAGGCGATTGAATTGCATGTGTCTGACAATGGTACGGGCATTCCGGCGGATATCCGCGACAGTATCTTTGATCCGTTTTTTACCACCAAGAAAGTGGGTGAGGGAACTGGCATGGGACTTTCGTTGGTGCGAGGCATCGTTCAGTCGCATGGTGGAGAAATTTCATTGGCAGATCAGACCGGACCGGGCAGCCATTTCAAGGTGAAAATACCTCATATGGGCTATGACCATTTGATTGGTGTAAACCCACCGAACGACGGTAAAATTGCGCGCGTTATGAATATTCTTGTCGTGGACGACGAACCCGATGTGCTGTCTGCGCTTGAGGATATTTTGGTTTTGCAGGGTCATGTCGTGCGTGCGGTCGGCTCGGGCGTCGATGCATTGCAGGCATTGGGTGCAGACAAGTTTGACGGCATTTTGAGCGATATAAAAATGCCCGATATGGACGGCGAAAAATTGTTCGGCAAAATCCAGCAATATCATCCGTCCATGGCCAGCCGCATTGCGTTCATAACGGGTACAGACTTGTCCGAGAAGACTAAGCTTTTCCTTGATACCTGCGATTGCCCTTACATCGGGAAGCCGTTTATCCCGAGCGAAATTCACAATTTAATTCAAGCGCTTGAAGAAGGCCGCTAGAAGTTTAGTGATGATTTGGAGCGATTGGATATTGCGATTGTTCATTGTGCCGGGTGCTAGCTGCAACTAAGGGCGTATCCGCCGCCCCAGTATGTTTTCAAGAGCCTGGGCTGGCTGGGGTCCTGTTCGATTTTTTTTCTGATTCGGCTGACATAATTATCAATGCTGCGATCAAATGCGTTGGCGGTGCGCCCCTGGCTCATTTCCAATAGCTGGTCCCGGGTTAAAACCACATTGGGATTATTGACAAATACCTGAAGCAGGCGTGCCTCGCCAGTGCTGAGGGCCTGCTTGTCGCCGGAATCTGAAATAAGCTCCTGATTGGCTACGTCCAATGTCCAGCCACCAAATTTCGGTTGGGTGGCAGCCTTGGTTGCCGGGTCTTCACCAAGAGATTCGGAACGGCGCAGAACTGATCGAATTCTGGCCAGCAGCTCTCGGGGATTGAAAGGTTTGGCGATATAGTCATCTGCACCCAGTTCCAGGCCGATGATGCGTTCGGTATCTTCGCTTTTCCCAGATAGAAAAATTACCGGAATGTCAGATATTTTTCGGATATCGCGGCAAAGCGCAAACCCGTCGTCTTGGCCCAACATGACATCAAGGACCGCTAGATCGCAGGTCGCGGTTTCGATGACTGCCAGCGCTGATCTGGCGTCGCAAGCCAGGCTCACTTTGAAACCCTCTGATTCCAGATAGACACCGATCGGTTCGCGGATATCTTCTTCGTCGTCGACCAGCAATATGTGTTTTTCGGCGGGCAATTCGGGCCTCCCCATGTGGTCGCAGCCGTCGACAGAAAAAAGATGGCCGCCAACTGTGATCAATCCCCGTATACAAGTTCATGAATCTTAGGAAGTTTGTACCCTGTTGGCCAGTGGTTTTGTTGCAAAAACCAGGAAGCGGGTAATACATTTTACGACAATTTGCGACACGGCTGGCAAATTCTGGGTATTTTTTCGGAGTATATTAGTTGTGCCGGTATGCAGCGAACGTCTGACGATCAGCCAGTCTTCTGCTCAAATATACCTGCTAAATATACACCGATTGGGGTTTGCAAAACACAGTAGACCATTTTGGTGTTGGCAGCGCATATAGCGCGTCTTCGTCGGGTAAAATGGCCTGCCTTTTGCGGCAAATGCCGGAAACGACTATATAAATGTGCAGACGCTGGCACAATTAGAGGGGCCGCAACGAGCACAGTGGTTCGTTGAAGCAAAATACTATGGTAAGTTAGACTGTGCCCAGAGGGTGAGAACTATGTTGTTTTTCTGCTTTTCGGGTCAATTTTTTCGGCCAACCTTGGGAACTGATCCAAAATTGGTCGTCAACTCAGGTCGGCACGAGGTCTTGTTCCATGTTATGGTTCGGTTTTGTAATGCCCCAGGCGCGATAGAGTATCATTTGTGAGCCCAAAAAAAACGAAATCAAACTCTCCCAAAACTCCAGACCCAGCCGCGACTGCACAGGTCGTTGAGGGCAACGACGTCGTGGCAAACCAAAAAATATCGATGCAAAA
The DNA here is from genome assembly GCA_021774775.1 of Alphaproteobacteria bacterium. Lineage (GTDB taxonomy): Bacteria > Pseudomonadota > Alphaproteobacteria > Sphingomonadales > Kordiimonadaceae > Kordiimonas. Next base: position 14,386 of record JAJFIT010000042.1, read on the forward strand.
ACAAGCTGCTATTTTTCTTGCGGCTTTCGTCGTTCTGATCAGTGGGTCTCTCAGTTACGTCTTCTATCAGGCGACAAGCCAGATGCTGACTGACGAACTAACCAAGCGGGCGCAGGCCATAGCTGGAAGTGTTTCAGAAAATTTGGTGCCAGGTATTGTTCTTCGGGACATTGCGGGTTTGAACGAAGCAACGGCACCATACGTTGACGAGGAAGACGTAATTTATGTTGCGGTTCTGGACAACACTGGTGGTGAAATTGTAACAGCGCCTACAAATTATGCGGTTGGCAACGACCGGCTGGCGCTTGCCAAGATTGCAGTGACCGGCAGGGGCATGTCGTCGGTTTTCGCACCAATCACTGTCCAACAATCAACAACAAAAATCCACAGCGGTTACCATGTAGCTGTGCCGGTCTGGCGCGAAAGCCTCACCAACATTGCCGACGGCGATTATGACGAGGCAGTGGGCTTTGAAGAGACGCCAGTAGGCCAACAGGAATTGATCGGTGTTGTACAGGTAGGGCTGTCGCTTGACCGGATTGAAGACAATGCCCAAGTGATTATTTACCGCTCTGGCTTCATTGTAATAGGCATCGCATTTGTCGGTATGCTGATCGCTGCAATGTTATTGCACCGCTGGTTGGAGCCATTATTGCTGGTGACGACGCTCGCGCAGAAAATTCGTTCGGTGGGTTATGTTGCAGCCGTCGACGAAACCGCAAAAAATCCCAAGGGGTTGATCAAAAACACCGCAGCGATACGCAACCGCCGAGATGAAATTGGCCAGTTGTACCAAATATTTATGGAAATGGTTGAAGAACTTGGCGCAACGGATCGCCGCTTGCGGGAACAAAAGCAACGGTTGCAGAAAATGGTCAGTGAGCGCACCAACGAGCTGTCAGCCGCGACCGAGGAGGCGGAAACCGCAAACAGGGCCAAGTCTACATTTTTGGCTTCTATGAGCCATGAAATCCGCACACCGTTGAATGCGGTTATCGGGTATACGGAAATGTTACAGCAGCAAATGGCAAAGACGCCCGAGCAACAGGAGGACTATCTAGAGGTTATACACACCAGCGGACAGCACCTACTGTCTTTGATTAATGATATTCTTGACCTGTCAAAACTGGAAGCCCAGCGATACGACATGGTTGTCGAGCCGTTCGACGTGGGTCCATGTATCGACCAGGCAGTCGCGTTTAACAAGCCGAGGATCGATCAAAAGCGCCAAACTGTAAATGTCACCAACACCGCAGAGACAATGGTTGGAGACCCGCGGATATTAAAACAAATTTTGATAAACCTGATATCCAATGCGGCGAAATTCACTCCCAATGAGGGATCAATCGATATATTGGCGTCGGCCAGTGATGATACAATAATCATCTCCGTTGCTGATGACGGCGAAGGCATGACCGATGAACAGACGCTTCGGGTGGTTCAGCCATTTGTACAAATTGCCGAGGGCCTGAGCACTAACTTTTCAGAAGGCACGGGGTTGGGGCTGGCATTGGTTCAAAGATTTGTTGAACGGATGGACGGGACATTGCATATTTTGTCCGAAAAGGGCGAGGGAACAGTTGTCCGGATTGCGTTGCCGAAAAAACCCACTGAAGCCAGCGGTAGTAAACTGCAGCAACCGTAAGGAAAATTCACTTTAGTCTGACCGGACAATAACATCGGATGCGGCGGTGACATCGGATGTAAGCGAGTAGCCGCCACCCCAATAGGTCTTGATCAATCGGGGGGCGTGGGGGTCGACCTCAAGTTTTTTCCTCAACCGCGACACCAAATTATCTACGCTACGATCATATATGTCCTTTCGCCTGTTTTGCGTGGCGTCCAGCAGATGTTCACGACTCATTACAGTTTTGGGATTGGCCAGAAACGTCATCAAAAGTTTCCTCTCACCTTTGCTTAACATCACGGTTTCGCCTGTCGCTTTTGTTAGCTCGTGGGTCGATGAATTGAAATGGCAATGCCCAAAGCTTAGGGTCTCTACCGTCGCCAAATTTACTGGTTTGTCAGAAGCAGGGTTGGTGCGCCGCAAAACCGCTTTTATTCGGGCTGTAAGTTCGCGGGGATTGCAGGGTTTGGTTAAATAATCATCACCGCCTATTTCCAGGCTGATGATGCAGTCGCTTTCTTCGCTTTCTTCGGTAAGGAATATTACCGGCACGCTGGAAAAACTTCGCAACTCCAGAAACAGGGCCAAACCACCGCCGTTTTGGGCGAGTTCAATTATAGCGATGTCCGGTGAAAGTGATTTGGCGAGCCGTAGGGCGCTTTGGTGGTCGGCAGCGGAAGCAACGGTGAACCCTTGAGCATCAAGGTAGTCTGTCAATGTTTCTCGAATGGAACCATCGTCATCAACAATCATAACCTTGGATTTTGATGGCACAGTCACTCCCTTCGAAACTCAAGAGCCCTCCGCTGGGGGTAATGCTGAAAACTTTGGGTTGTTAACAGTGATATGATTTTTGCAACCAGAGACGGTTCCGGCAAGGGACGGATACAAATTGATACAAAGCTTGACAATTCGATGACAAATAAGCGTTTGGCGCATTGCAACCCGAACAGGTGCACCTGAAAATCCCGGGTGGCCAAAAACTATGTTGAATAGTTACAAGAGAGGCCGTGTGTTCCACCTGTGCTGTGCTCGGGGGGCATGTTTCTGAGTCGGAATTTGGCGCTAAATACCGCTAAACACTGGCGGGTAACACACCCACGAAGAAACATAGCCGTCGGGTTTTTAAAATAATTTATAATTAAATCATTTTATAACAGTTACTTATATAATTTTTGATATTTTCCATGTCTTTTTTTCTTGTCAATCCGGATTTAGTGTACTACATAACTAATACACCGGCACGATAGAACGCCCAAACAGAAGTCGAAAAGGCTCACACAAAAGGGTTCAGCCCATAATTGGGGAGGAAACCGGTGAAAAACGGGATACATAAAATAAACGGCCCGAGTACGACAGACGAGACTACCTAAAGAAGTACCAAAGAATGACGACCCAAAGAGGTAATAACAAGAGCCAGTCAACTGGCCAGACACAGCGAGGACAGGAGGGGGAGCCGGAGACTGAACTACAGAATAACCGGCCCCCTCAAGACTAAAAAGAAAAATAAAACAACGACAGCACTGAAAAACGGTCACCAAAAAACAGGGACCATATAACAGAAGCCCGAAGACAAAAGCATAACGGGCCGCCAGCGAGGAGAAAGTAAATGACAACCCGCAGTTACCAAACCACCAAAAGAAATGTCCGTCGCAGCCGCCGTATCGCACGTCAAACTGACTTGCTTATCGGCAGCCGCAATGGCAGCCGTCACGGTGATCTTATTAACCGCATCAGCTTTGCAGCGTAAGCGGAGGGAGGAATTATGACGCCGGATTGGACGGAAGACCAGCCGATCTACCGGCAACTGAAGGACAAGGTAGTTGCAGCGATAGTAGAAGGGACCATGCGTGAAGGCGAGGCCCTGCCATCCGTAAGGAATGTCGCTGTGGATTTGCAGATAAATCCAATCACTGCCTCAAAAGCCTATCAGGAGCTAGTAATGGACGGTTTAGTCGAAAAGAAACGCGGACTGGGAATGTTCGTGGTAGAGGGCGCGCGCTCAAAGCTTGTAGAAGCCGAGCGTGATCGTTTCTTGAATGAAGAGTGGCCGCGGGTGATGGAAACGATCCACCGGCTTGGTTTGAACGCAGAAGAGCTGCTCAAGCGCAGCACTGCAAACTGAGGGGCCGGTCATGACTGAATATGTGATAGAAGCAAACGGCCTTGCGAAATCCTACGGTGATTTCCAGGCGTTAAAACCATCGAGCTTTAAAGTGCCTCTGGGGCGCATTCTCGGTGTTATCGGCGCGAATGGTGCCGGAAAAACAACAATGTTGAACGCAGTGCTTGGCCTCATGAGTTATGAGGGCAGTTTGTCTGTTATGGGCAATAATCCGTCCAGCGAGCGCGGCAAACTGATGCAGGATGTCTGCTTCATTGCCGACGTCGCGACGCTGCCCAAATGGATGAAAGTGTCCGAGGTCCTTGATTATGTCGAGGGTGTGCACACAAAGTTTGACCGGGCAAAAGCCATGTCATTCCTGAACCGCACCAAAGTGCCGCAGGACCGTAAAGTTCGTGCCCTGTCCAAGGGAATGACGGTGCAGTTGCATCTGGCGATTGTTATGTCAATCGACGCCAAGCTTTTGGTGCTTGACGAGCCGACACTCGGTCTGGATATCATTTTCCGCAAACAATTTTATGCCAGCCTTCTTGAAGAATATTTCGACGAGGACCGCACGGTGATTATTACCACCCACCAGGTCGAGGAAGTTGAGCATATTCTGTCGGATGTGATGTTTATCCGGGACGGCGAAATCGTTCTGGAAGCCGATATGGACGAGCTGACACAGCAGTTCATCGAAGTGATGGTCACGCCGGGCAAAGAGGAAGAGGCTGCCAAGCTGAACCCAATGTCCAAAGGCATAACCTTCGGAAAAACGACGTGTATTTATAAAAACGTAGACCGCGATACGCTGGCCGCTTTGGGTGAAACACGCCGCCTTGGCCTTGCCGATATTTTCGTGGCGACCATGACAGGAGAAGGGCAATGAATACCTATATCGCCCTCGTAAAACGGGAAATTTTGGACGGTAAAAACGGCTACATCCGTGTGCCGCTGATATTGTCTGCGCTAACAATGGCAATGGTGTTTTTATCGTCAGTTGGTGTTGGTGAATTGAATTTGGTTAACGATATTGACCATGATCGAGTCAAAAACATCGGGGATGCGTTAAGCCTTGCCAAGCAGGAAGAAGCATCAGAACTGCCAGCTGCAATTACAGCAGGTTACTGGGTCATCAGTTTGCTGATGTGGGCTGCATTTCCGTTCGTGATCTTCTTTTCGCTTCTGAGTTCGCTTTATGAAGAGCGCCGCGACCGGTCGATCCTGTTTTGGAAGTCTATGCCGGTTGATGATTGGCAGGAAGTTGCAGCTAAACTGTTTACGATAGTATTAGTAACGCCTGTGATATTCTTCGCCGTTGCTATCGCCGCGCAACTTGTTACCGCGCTTCTCCTGAGTATCGTTGTTTTGTTTCAGGGTGGTCCGGTTCTGGAGCTCTGGCCGCTTGGGTTGATGATTTCCGGTTGGTTCAGCATGTTCGGTCAATATGTTCTCTGGGCGCTTTGGGCACTGCCGGTACTTGCGTGGGTGTTGTTTGTCTCCGCTTACGCTAGCAGGTTGCCAATCATGTGGGCGTTAATTACACCATTGGCAATCATCATTGCTGAAGGCATGTTCCTAGACTCTCACGTATTTGCTTCCTGGCTCGGACGTCAGCTTGGCGGATGGACGCAATGGGCCCTTAACGATATTGGCCACGGCCTTGACATAGATGGCCCACGCGACGTGCTTGGTCTTGTCTTTGGTGCCGCTCAGTGGGAAGCGCTGACATTCAGCCTTACCAGCATGCGTTTCTGGTCTGGGTTGGTGATCGCCGGAGGGTTTGTCTACGGCGCCATCGAGCTCAGGAAACGCGGTACTTAAAAATTAGCGATGCCGATCCCCTTCGGCAATCGCGATACCAAAGGTCGCCTCACTAGCCCGGGGCGGCCTTTATTAATAGCTGGCGGCGATTCTGACCCCGCACTGACAGACATAAATCAAGAAACAAAAATGGCAGGAGAAATAATGATGAACCTACAAAAAGCAGGCGGTGTTGCTTCTTTGCTAATGGCAACATCCTACTTAATCGGGTTTTGGCTGTATTTCAGCTTTTTGGATGCTTCCGGTTATTCCGGGCCTGTCCGGCAAGTTGAATTCCTTATCGAAACACAGGCCATTCAACATATAGGTAATTTGGTGATTTATGTGGCGGCCAGCCTTTTTTTGCTTGTTTTGGTCCTTGCCCTGCATGAACTCTTGAAAGACGTTTCATCGTCTGTGATGCAAATAGCAACCGCATTAGGTTTGATATGGGTGGGCGTGGTTCTTGCCGCCGGAATGGTCTTTAACATTGGTATGGAAACTGTAGTTAGCTTGTACGGAAAAGATCCCGCTTTTGCTGCTTCGGTTTGGTATTCGGTGTACACCGTGCACAATGGTCTGGGCGGTGGCACGGAGATTGTAGGCGGTATATGGCTTTTGCTAATAAGCTGGGCGGCATGGAAAAAACGAATTTTCTCCGCTGTATTGAATGCGATTGGTGTAATCGTTGGTTTGGCTGGTATTCTTTCAATAATTCCTGGCCTTGGTGAAATGGGCGGCATGATATTCGGCCTTGGCCAGATTGTGTGGTTCCTGTGGTTAGGAGCCATGATGCTGCGGAATGGCTCGACTGAGGCATTGCAAAACCAGTCAATGCGCTAAACAACACAAGCAAAAAACCACGAGGGAAATGCAGTGGTAGACTATTTTGATTGAACACCAACAGTCGCCCGTATCAATACAAGCATGTTTTACTTATGGTGTGCTTATTTCAGGTGGTTCAGGGGTTTCCAGCTCATAGGTTTCAAACAAAAAGCCGGGGCTGACCGAGCAGCTGACCAGGGTCCAGTCACCCAGGCTACACGCCCGTTGCCATTTGCCCCCGGGCACCATCAATTGCGGTTGTTGGTCTACTGCTACGTCAGTGCCAAGGGTCCGGCCCGAGACATTGCCATCGCTGTCGCGGATTTCAAGCCTCAGCGGCGCGCCAGCATGCCAGAACCAAAGCTCATCGCCGTCCGTCCTGTGCCAAAGGCTATACTCGGGCATCTGCAAATAATAGATTGCAGAAGCAAATCCGCGGTTTTCATCTGAGATCGGTGCTCCGGGCACCTGGCCGGGCATCGGGGGACCATCTGCATTTCTGTAGGTGCGCCGATAATAACCGCCTTCCGGGTGCGGCACCAGTTCAAGCGCGCGGATGATTTCATCGATCGATTTCATGGTCTATGGTTTCCCGCGATAAAGATGGTATTTCGAGTGGATATTGGCGTCGATCAGCGATATTAACCATGCATTGTCATGTCTTTCAACCAAGGTCGCTACTGCAATGAAACTTGAAACTGTAGAAGCCCACGTTAACGGTTTACCGTATATGCAGTTGCGGCATGCGCGCAGGTTGGAAAAAATATTCCGGGACTATAATTGCAGCCGGGCGTTGGAATTGGGGTTTTTCCACGGCGTTTCTTCCATGTATATGGCGGCAATTCTCGATGAAATGGGCGGCGGACGGTCGCTGACCACGATCGACAAACTTGTTGCTAAAACAAAACAACCCAACATCGAACAGCTGGCCAGCGAGCTTGGTTTAACGAGTTATATTACTCATTTCTACGAAGAGCGAAGCTATCTCTGGCGTTTGATGAAATTCATTGAAGAGGGCCGGAAGTTTGACTTCTGTTATCTGGATGGCGGCCATAATTGGGGTGATACGGGATTTGCTTTCTTTTTGGTCGACAAGCTGTTGGTGGATGGCGGACTGATCCTGTTCGATGACTTCAATTGGACAGCCGAGGGCAAAGACTGGGCGGCAGATTGGCCTGACGAGGAAAAGAAGATCAGCCCAGTGGAGCGCACATGGGATTTGCTTGTCGGCCAACATTCTGATTACCGACAGGTTTGGGTGAAAGACGGGTGGGCTCTGGCGCGTAAAAAGCGGAAAATTCCGCTGCTACCCATTCGATTTTAGTGCCCTGAATTTCGGCGTTGCAACGCCTTTACATTGTGAAACCGGCCTTGGTTAACAGTCGTT
>JAJFIT010000043.1 GCA_021774775.1 Alphaproteobacteria bacterium
CGCGACCGCAAGCATGCCGACCCGGCAACAAGCTATGTGGCAAAATTATATGCAAAGGGCGACCGGAAAATTGCCCAGAAGGTGGGCGAGGAAGCAGTAGAGACAGCAATGGCGGTTGCCGCCGATAATAACGGTGAGATCATCTGCGAATCTGCTGATTTGCTGTTTCACCTGATGGTGCTTTTGGAAGCAAGAGGATTAAGCCTTGCCGATGTGGCTGCTGAACTGGACCGACGCGAAGGCCTGTCCGGACTCGATGAAAAAGCGTCCCGCAAGTGAGGTGAATACCGGCGATACCGGCTCCACCATAACAACTAACCACATCAAGCGTTATATAGAAAATACCAATAACCACTGCGAGATGTTGATGACTGCCTTAAAAAACCTACAGTATTTGGCTCAACAGGGCTCAGCTGGACAATGGCTGGAAGCTCTGATCACGTTTGAACTAACCCAAGCTGAAACCTACCGGTGGCCGATGTATTTTTGGGCTAAACATCCCGCGAGAAAGTCTGAGGTTTCTGCTGTTTTTACAGATGCCTATTCGATTGAAAAACATACGAACGAACTAGAAAAGATCATTTTGAAATACGCTATTGCAATTCGGTCCCAAGACAAGCCTTTCTCACTACCCCCCTTTCCTTTTACCATATTCAACAATGATTACACGCCACTCATAGCACTGGAATCACTGGATTATTCTTTTGGTATAGAGCTCGCACATATTGCTTTTCAAGAAAATAATTGGCCTTTTCTGAACAGCCTCGGGCGAGGGCTGATCGTAAGGTGCCCGTATCCGCAAGACAACGAAATGGCAGAGCGCCTTAAACAGCTTTTACTGGATATGGTTGTCTATTCGCTTATTCGTTTGGCAGGACCAAACCTTTCCAAACAGCCTCGTCTCCTGCATGATCAAATGACGAAACTTTCCTACGACAAACATATTCAAGCTGTTATTCTGGCTCGAACTCCTTCAGCCCTTGTTTTTGAGGCAAACCAGAACATTTTTGGCGGTCAGGTCGATAAAGCGAATAAGTTGTATGAAGCCGCCGCAAATTCAACAGGCTTCAGAACTCCCTTTTTTTCACCACTTAAAACGATTCTAAACATCAACAAATTAATTTCAATGTGGGAAGACGGTGTTCAACGAAGGACTATATTGGACTGGTATGATGACCAATGTCAGTTGAGCCCTGTTTTTCGACACGCGGAAAGCTCCGTTCACGTGGTGCTTGCAAGTTGCGATCAGGCATATTTTGACAGGCACGCAAAAGACTTTATTGAAATAATGAGCTTATCTAATCCCGGTACTCTTGTTCATTTCCTATTGATTAATATCGAAAAAACTGAGGCTGATATTCATAAGGTTTTTGATAACTGGGAGAGCAATTACAATATACGAATCAATTTCACGATCGAAAACAACGCGATCATGGCAAGCGATAATACGGCTGTTAGGGGAGTTAGTGCAAATTCAAGATATACTCATTTGCCACTTTATCTTGAACAATATAGCGGAATATTGATCGTTGATATTGATGGGTGGCTGAACAGGGATATCGCTTCTATCGTCGATAATCGCGACAATGATGTACTTATATGTAGCAAAGTATGGCGCGCGCGAACAGGGTATTGGCGGTTGCCTTGGGCAAATATAGCGGCAGGTTTTTTCTCCCTGAAGTCCAACACATCAACACAGAATTTTGCCGAATTTTTGTCCTTTTATATGAAAACCTTATATTATCAGAGGGCAGGAAAGGGAGTGGATTTGTTCTGGGCCGATCAAGCTGGCACATTCTTTTGTCTCCATCACTTTGAAGAGCGCGGCCTGCTCAAAGTCGGCTTCTTAAAAGATGGCTTTAGCCAAAATTGGGGAAAAGTTGGCCAAGAGCGTATTGAGGCCAGACGGGAAGGCATGCAGACCAAACTAAAAAAGCTGCGCCTTAAGAAACCCATCAAAAGCTAGCTTAAGGAAGAAGCCCTACAAAAAATCCAGTAACCTTTTTGTACTTTACTCAAATAGAACATAATCTGGTAAGTCTGTTAGATGAATAATACTCGTGTATTAGGCAGGATTCAGAAATGAAATTACTCCTTTTTGCTGGTTTACTTCTTGGCTTGGCCGCGCCTGCCACCCCGCAAAACGCGCCACCAAAACTGGTATTTCCGGTGGATTGCATCCTGGGCGAGAGCTGCTGGATCGCGCGTTATATGGACCGTGCGCCGGGACAGGCCAAAGCCGACTATCAGTGCAAACCTCAAACTGAAGACAAGCACAACGGTACCGATATTGTTCTTGCGGACACAGGCGTTATGACAGCAGGCGTTACGGTTCGTGCTGCAGCGGCCGGTCGCGTCCTGGCGCTTCGAGATGGCATGCCTGATGTTGCCGTAACCACCGAGCGTGCCAGGGTAATTCAAAAACAAGGCTGCGGCAATGTGCTGGTTCTTGGCCACGGCAATGGCTGGCAAACCAGCTACTGCCACCTGAAAAACGATAGCCTTCTGGTGGAAAAAGGCGACATGGTCTCGCCCGGACAGGCTGTCGCCCAAGTTGGTCTTTCAGGACTCACCGAATATCCTCACCTGCATTTTATGGTCCAGCGTACCGAAAAGGGAAAGCAGGTCCAACACCGCGATCCCTTCGATGGTGGGGTGTTTGAAGGCGGCTGCAAGGCGGCGAACACCCCGGAGCAGAAACCCCTCTGGATTGAGCCAATCGAATATGCCGGACCTGTAATTCTGCCGCCGCTGATTTCCGATGCCCAAATCACTCGGCAAATGATGTGGCAAGCACAGTCAGAAACGCTTTCAGCGAACTCTTTAAAGTTTTTCATACAGGCTCGAGGGTTTCACACTCTGCCCGGCGACATATGGCGGTTTTCGCTTTTTGCGCCTGATGGCACATTGCAGTTCACCCATGACGTTAAACAAACCAGACAAAGACAGTTGGTCGAAGCCAATGCGAATTTCGAAAGACCCGGCGGTGGATTTTTGGCTGGTCGTTGGACGGCAACCGTTGAGCTGGTGCGCGGCGGCATCAGCATGGGAAAACAAATGACAAGCGTGATTGTGGAATAACGACGGGTGCCAAACCTAGAGGTAACCGTCGCCCGCCTGCCATAAAAGGCGAAGCGCCAACAGAGTGAGAATTATATTCAAGATCTTGCCGAAGTTATTCTCATTTTGCTTTATGAGAACCCGCTTGCCAACCAGCGTGCCAACAAATCCGGCAATAACCATAAAGGCGACAAGCGGCAGGTAGGGCGTGAAGGTAAACCCGATGATGCCAAAAACAATCGCCTTCAACCCGTGCTGGATAACCATTACGCCGGAAAAAGTGCCAACCTTGGCAAAACGGTCATAGTCAAACGCTTTTACAATCACCATCGCCAGGGGTCCGCTGGCACCGATAAACATGCTGGCGAGCGTGGTAGCGCCGCCGCCGACCACAAGGCCAAAACGTGACGGGCGCATTTTGTCCAGCATTGGGCCCCATATGGAATAAAGGATGAAAAGCGCCAGCACCAATTGCAATACCGAAGTGGGCAGCGCGGTTACCACTTCAACGCCGATAATGGCACCAACCAGTCCGCCAACAAAAAACCAGCCGAGAAAGCGCCAATCGATATGCTTGAACATGACCGTCAGTCTGCTGGCATTTGACCCCAACTGGACGAGGCCGTGCGTGGGAATAAGCGCCAATGGCGGCATCACCTGCGCCATCACAGCGAGCATGGTAACGCCGCCGCCAATACCTGCGGCCGTTGAAATGAAAGAGCCAAAAAAGCTTGTGCCGACCAACAGCCAGAAAATAATTGGAGTCAGGGTTTCCGGGATAATTTCCATGTGTATGTATCCCGCTGTTTGAGCCCGGCTACCTTATAAACTGACAGAGGGGCAGACCGAAAGCACCAATGATATTTTTTCACCCCGCCTATCACCCCACGTGGCGCATATTTTGTCGCACATCCACCCGACGGTAACTTAGCGCCTCAGCAATATGGTTTTCCCCAATCTGACCCGCACCCACCAAATCAGCGATGGTGCGCGCCACCTTCAGCACCCGGTGATAGCCCCGCGCTGATAGCCTGTAGGTGGTCGCTGCCCGCACCATCAGCTCCTGCGCTTTGCTGTCGAGGATCGCCAGCTTGTCGAGCAGCTTGCCGTTGGCATGGGCGTTTACCCGAATATTGCTCGCCGAACCCAGCGCTTCAAACCTGTCGGTTTGCTTTTGCCGTGCAGCCGCCACCCGCTCTGCGATGGCCGCAGAACCCTCGCCGGTTCCGGCACTGGTAAGCTCAGGAGCTGCCAAGGCGGGCACTTCAACAAAAAGATCAACCCGATCATACAGCGGTCCTGAAATTTTTGCCTGATAGTCAGCCCCGCACAGGGGGGCGCGGTTGCAAGCACGGTCTGCGTCCGCCAAGTAGCCACATTTGCAAGGGTTCATGGCAGCAATCAACTGAAAGCGCGCCGGATAGGTAATATGCGCCTGCGCTCGCGCGATAACCGCCTCGCCGGTTTCCATTGGCTGGCGCAGCGCCTCAAGGCAACTGCGGGAAAATTCCGGCAATTCGTCCAGAAATAGAACGCCGTTATGGGCCAATGAAACTTCGCCCGGGTTGGCGCGCGCGCCGCCGCCAATCAGCGCGGGTTGGCTCGCCGAATGGTGCGGCGTTCGCACCGGACGCACCTTGCTGATTGCCCCTTCGGACAAATGGCCCGCAACAGACGCGATCATGCTGATCTCCAAAGCTTCCTGCGCGGACAAGGGCGGCAGAATGGACGGCATCCGTGCCGCCAACATCGACTTTCCCGAGCCGGGCGGCCCGAGCATCAGCATGGTATGACCGCCAGCAGCTGCAATCTCCAGCGCGCGCTTGGCGGTTTCCTGGCCTTTTACATCCATCAGGTCCGGCTGCGGATGGCTGTTTTCAGCCAACGCCGGTTCCGGCGGGCTTAACACCTGCGACCCTTTCAAATGGTTCATCAGGGCAAGCAAGCTGGCCGGTGCCATCACGGTGTCAGCGCCCGCCCATGCTGCCTCCGGCCCGGTGGCGGCGGGGCACACAAAGGCCATATCACAGGCATTGGCATAAATAGCGGCAGGCAAGACCCCCGACACCGCGCGAATGGTTCCATCCAGACCCAGCTCGCCCATCACCACCGTGTCGGCAAGGCTGTCCGACGGGATAACTCCCATCGCCACCAAAACCGCAACCGCAATGGGCAGGTCATAATGGCTGCCTTCCTTGGGGCGGTCGGCAGGTGACAGGTTAACTGTAATGCGTTTTGGTGGCAGCGACAGGCCAAGCGCAGACAAGGC
>JAJFIT010000044.1 GCA_021774775.1 Alphaproteobacteria bacterium
CGGTTGATACCGCGCACTTCATTAATGATACGGGTGGCAACGCGGCCGAGGAAATCATGCGGGAACGGATAATAGTCAGCGGTCATACCGTCGGTGGAATTCACCGCTCGAATGGCGCACACATGCTCATAAGTCCGGGCATCGCCCATCACGCCAACGGTTTTAACCGGCAGCAGTACAGCAAAAGCCTGCCAGATGCTGTCATACAGACCGGCATTTCGAATCTCTTCCAAATAAATCGCGTCGGCTTTCCGGAGCGTATCGGCTTTCTCGCGGGTAATTTCACCCGGAATACGAATGGCCAGCCCCGGCCCCGGAAAGGGGTGGCGGCTGACGAAGTCCTCGTGCAATCCAAGCTCACGCCCCAACAGGCGAACTTCATCCTTGAACAGTTCGCGCAGTGGCTCAACCAAATCCATCTTCATCCGCGCGGGTAAACCACCCACATTATGGTGCGATTTAATCGTCACTGACGGCCCGCCAATGAAAGAAACAGATTCGATCACATCCGGGTAAAGCGTACCTTGCGCCAAAAAGTCAGCACCACCAATTTTTTTAGATTCCTGATCAAACACATCAATGAACAGCTTACCAATTATTTTGCGTTTCTTCTCAGGGTCGGTCACACCCACCAACTCACCAAGGAACAAATCAGATGCATCCCGGTGAACCAGATTAATGTTATAATGCTCGCGGAATAGACTGACCACCTGGTCGCTTTCACCCGCGCGCATCAGGCCATGGTCGACATATACGCAGGTTAACTGGTCACCGATTGCCTCGTGCAACAGCACAGCAACGACAGAGCTGTCCACCCCACCGGAAAGTCCACAAATTACCCGTTTGTCGCCTACCTGCTCACGGATTTCCTTGATTTTGGTTTTTTTGAAACTAGCCATCGTCCAATCGCCAGAACAACCACAAATTTTGGTAACAAAATTCTGCAAAAGTTGAGCACCATGCGGCGTGTGAACCACTTCCGGGTGAAACTGCACCCCGTAAAGTCGCTTGGCCTCATTGGCGATTGCCGCATATGGCGCGCCGTCACTGGTGGCAACAATATTAAAACCGTCGGGCAACGCGTCTACATGATCGCCGTGGCTCATCCAAACCTGTTCGCGGTCACCCGGGACCCAAACACCGTCAAATAATGCGCAACTTTCTTTCACATCGACAAAGGCACGACCAAATTCCTGATGGTCAGAGGTGGTCACGCTGCCACCCATCTGTTCCACCATAGCTTGCTGACCATAACAAATACCGAGAACCGGGATGCCCAAGGCGTATACCCGCTCTGGTGCGCGCGGTGTATCGGAATGGGTTACACTGGCCGGCCCGCCGGAGAGAATCACACCCGCCGCGCCAAACCCGTCAAGCATTTCATCAGCCAGATTGAACGGCACAATTTCGCAGTAAACGCCTGCTTCGCGTACACGCCGCGCTATCAACTGTGTTACTTGAGACCCAAAATCGATAATGAGAATGTTGTCGCTCATAAAAGACGTGTCCTGTATTTCGTTATCAATCTAAATTTTAGTGCGCTAAAAAACAAAATGGAGCCAAAAGGCTCCATCTTACAACTGTTATTTTTCCGTTTTAGGCTCATCTTTTTTGGGTGGCTCTACCGGGCGAATATACAGTTCTCGCAGCTGTTTGTTATCCACCGTACTCGGTGCACCCATCATCAGGTCCTCAGCCTTCTGGTTCATTGGGAACATAATAACTTCCCGAATGTTGGGCTCGTCGGCAAGCAGCATAACCATACGGTCAACACCCGGCGCCAATCCACCATGCGGCGGCGCGCCGTATTTAAACGCATTCAGCATACCGCCAAACTCAGCCTCAACAGTTGCCTCGTCGTAACCGGCCATTCCAAACGCCTTGATCATAATGTCAGGGCGGTGATTTCGGATAGCACCTGACGACAGCTCGATACCGTTACAGATAATATCGTACTGGTAGGCAAGAATTTCGAGCGGGTCTTCATTCTCGAGCGCTTCCATTCCACCCTGCGGCATAGAGAACGGATTGTGCGAGAAGTCGATCTTCTTTTCGTCTTCGTCATATTCGAACATGGGATAATCAACTACCCAGCAGAATTTAAACTCATCGTCCGAGATCAAGTCGAGCATTTCACCGACGCGGGTGCGAGCAACACCGGCCAAACGCGCCGCGCCTGCTTCCTTGTCACAAGCGAAGAAAACACCGTCGTTGGGGCCAAGGCCCATATCGCTAAGAAGCTTGTTGGTTGCTTCTTCGCCTAGTGCCTTGGCAATCGGGCCGCGCGCTACGCCTTCGTTGACATTGATGTAACCAAGACCGGCAAAGCCTTCTTTCTTGGCCCAGTCGTTAGTGGCATCAAAGAATTTGCGGCGCGACATCGGCCCGGAACCCGGTGCCGGGATCGCCCGCACAACCGAGCCAGATTCGATCATGCCAGCAAAAATACCAAATCCAGAACCACGGAATGCTTCAGTTACATCCTGAATTTCGATGGGATTACGCAGGTCAGGCTTGTCATTACCGTATTTCAGCATCGATTCTTTGAATGCAAT
>JAJFIT010000045.1 GCA_021774775.1 Alphaproteobacteria bacterium
ACCGTCGCGCACCGCAATAACGCTGTAACCGCCCGCGCCGACATCGCGCACGGTGGTGAAACCGGCCATCAGGGTCTTGCGCGCATTTTTAACCGCCACAATCGCCTGGCGCGGGGCCGAGTAACCAAGCCCCGCGAAGAAGTTTCCGCCTGCCTCACCGGCCAGATGTACATGCATGTCCATAAAACCGGGGGTCAGCGTCATGCCGTCCAGCGCGATGGTCTCGGCGCCGTCCGGCACCGAAAGCCGCCCTGCTGTACCAACGGCGGCAATTCGCCCATCCCGGATAACCAGCGCCGGGTTCTGAACCAATCTGCCACCAACCACATCAACCATCGCGCCTGCGGTCAGGTATATGTCGCCGTCTTCGGCAAGCGTGGGGGCAGTGAGCGACAGAACTAACGTTGAAACGGCTGTGATGATTTTTAACAGTGAACGACGCATGAAAACCCTCCCAAGGAAATAATGAACCGTGAGCCTAAGGGGAATTGATCGAGCTGTCTATCCAGATTGAAAAAGAGGGATCACTATGGGCAAAAAGCGTTAGGGCGTTACCAAAATACAAAACTACCGTATTTGTGCGAGAAGAGTAGTTTGGATTCATCGGCGATTGGGAATTAGTTATCTGCCGTGTGGATATTTCATAAAATATCTAGGTTTTCATTTTACCTCCTATGATTTAACAATGTATTACACACCCTATAAGGGAAACTTCATGTTTTATAAAATCATCACTCACGGCACCCGGCAGTATAAGATCGAAGCAACACTTGATGACGCTGCTTTAATGAACGACGAAGCCTCAATCGATATTGTTGCGTCGGTTCGAAGAAAATTCGACAATCGTTGGGGGGAATGGGAAGACAGTAATATTTCCCTGAAAGTTAATCCAAGAGAACAAGTGGTCGAAATACATCATGACGGCAAGTTGATTGGAAAAATCTCCCTTAACTCAAAAGTTCCAGAAGCAGAGGATTTCGAAGGAAATGACCTTGATATAGAAGCTGAGGATCAGGCACTCGAGGAAGCATTTGAATATGTTGCTCTGGAGGAAATAATTCAAGCTCTGCCAGTTCCCGACCCGATTCTAGGTTGCCTCATTAAAGGGGCTGTCAGCACTGTTGTTGGGCAGACTATTCGGTGCTGGCGGAATGCGCGAGAATACGAAGAAAATTTCGCACAACTGGCACGAAATATTGGTGGATGCTTAAGAGAATATGGCATTAGAATGGCCATCACCTTTGCCTACCGCGCCGGCAAATGCGCCGCAATGTTGTAAGGTTTAATTTTTTATATCTGCCCCAATCTAATCATTTTCTTTTTTTCAGTTTCGTAAAACCTGCACTCAGGCCGCTGCAACAGCCGCGCTAGAAGCCTTTTCGAACTCCTCGCGGGCGTGTTTGAACTGCGCGAGGGATTTCTCCACATACATCAGCACTTCGTCCACATAGCCATCGGTGGAGGCCGACCAGACCCGGTTAATATAGCGCTCTCCGGCGGCGAAACTGGACATAATATCCGCAAACTGCTGCAGGCCAAAAATATGCTTCATGCTGTCTCGGGCATCGGCGAAATTATTCAGGTCGTCGCGGAACAATTTATCAATCTCGAAGCGCATATCATAGGTGGGCACCCCGTCCTTGCGGCCATCAAGCGCCTCCAGGTTCTTGACGATATTATCCAGACTTTCGCCCAGTACACGACGGTTGTTCTGCAGTTTATCGCTGGATTTCGCCTCGGCGGCATCCATGCGTTTAATCAGAATAACCCCGATAACACCGGCAATGATAACCGGCACGAAAGTCACCCAATCAATGTGAGTTTCATCAAGCGAGGCCAGAAACGCCCCGCCGAGGAAAGAAGCGGCAACAAGTATATATGCAATGGTTTTCATCGTCTCTCTCCCTAGCCTGCGTTCATGATTATGTAACCGGCGCGCCCGACGCCCATAAGCGCCTCGCCGACAATCAGGCCCGCCGCGATGGGGATGCCCACATTGTCAGACCAGTGGGTGCCCTTCCTGCGGTCGCTGATCTCGCGCGCCAACGTGCCCAGTGAATAGGTCAGCACAATACTGAACGGCAGGTAAAACCCGAGGCCGACGGTGATGCCGAGCCCGGTCATAAGCGCCGAGAGCACAGCGCCCAGCGCCGCGCCCGCCATATATTTCTCGATCGGCACATCGCCGCCAGTGATGCCCTGCACCATGGAAGCCAGCGCCTGGCCCTGCGGCGCGGGCAATTCGTCCGAGCCCAACGTGTAGGCGTTATGCAGCAAAAATATCAGCACGATAATAACTATCGGCCCCAGCCATGCACCGAAAAACTGACCCATTTGCTGCATACGCGGGGTCGCGCCCACCAGGTAACCGGTTTTCAGGTCCAGCATCAGGTCTGTCGCCTGGCTCATGGCCACACAGGTGGCCGCCCCCACGGTAATTGAGGCAACAATCGCCTGCCCGGTGTCCATGCCGCCGAATGTTTGGGTGATCATGATCAGGATAGTAACAGCCACCAGGGTCATACCCGACAGCGGCGACCAGTTGGTACGGCCAATGGCCTCAGAGAGGATAATGCCCGCCATCCATATCCACAGGGTGCCCAGCACCGCCATCATCAGGCCGCGCACAAGACCAACTTCCTCAGCCGAGGTCACCGCCATCACGCCCAGCAAAATCGCTGCGCCGCCGATGGCAAAATATAGTAATTTGATCGGCATCTCATCGCGGCTGACGGCGCTTTCAACCTTGGACGATGATTGCATCGACTTGACCGCCGAGCGAATCAGCGGGAAGGCGAACATAACGCCGATAACCGCACCGCCGATCAACATGCCGATGCCTGTTGGTCTAAACAGAAGCGTGCGCAGGCTGCCCGGATCGTTTATCACCACGCCGTCGATCACAGGGAACATGCTGGTTACGTCCAACAGTGGTGCCAGTACCCAGTAGCAAACATACCCGCCAATGATAAAGGCAAGGCCGCCGCGCCCAGCAATGAAGGCAACCGCCGCTGTCATCAACGACAGATACCATGTACCGTTCAGATAGTCAGGCAAACCAAGCATGGAAAACAACGGGAAATACTCATAGTCAAAGTAAACGGTCGCGATATGAACAACCGCCGAAACGATCATCGCGCCGATCAGCAATTTGGCCTTTTCAATGCCCGCACCAGGGGATTTGAGGATCGAGGCCACCGCCACTCCGCCGGGGTAGGTCAGGCGCTCAAAATCAATCATTTGCTTCCTGAGCGGAATGATGAAGGCAATGCCCAGAAACGCGCCAGCGATAGCGCCGAAGGTCAAAATAACCGGGTCAAAATCATTGCCGTAGCCCAGAATGAAGATGGCTGGAACCGAGAACATCATGCCCGACGAAGCCCCGTTAACTGCACTGGCCACGGTTTGCGTGACATTATTTTCAACAATCGACCGACGGCGCAGGATGCCGCGCAGAATACCAAAACCCAGGATCGCCGCTAGCTCCGAGCCCTCAATGGAAAAGCCCAGCTTAAGCGATGCGAAGCCAATGGACAGGGCAATGATCACCCCGAGAAAATAACCAACCAAAACCGCGTGCGGGGTTAATTCCGGATAGGCACCGCGCGTAAGTGGGCCTGACGGCGAGCCTTGCGCCCCTGCTGGTGTTGCTGTTGTTTCTGACACTGAAAATCCCTTCCCCAAGGTCCAACTGCGGCTGTCACAGCTGGTTATCAATAAAATTATAGAGGCACGCGTTCACTATCAGCTTGCCTGCTCCCCTAAACAGGCATAGCACTATCACAACGAGCCCCCGTGCTCCAACCCCCTCGCCAAAATTATGAGGGCAATGGGCGGGTTCAATTGGTAAAACCTCATCCAGTCAAGGACCGACCCGGCGATGACCAGCGCGCCAATAATCACTGATCAGCATTGGCTGCAAACCCGGCTCAAACGCCATGTGCGCGAACTGGTGCGCCTGGCTGTGCCTGCAGTGATGATGCGCGTCGGCCTGATGGCGGTTGCCATGGTTGATACCGCCATGGTTGGCCATTATGCCACCCAGCATCTGGCATGGCTAAACCTTGCCAATCAGTCGCTTATCATGTTCACGCTGGTTATTGGCTTGGGGCTTCTCTCCGGCATTATTATTTATACCGCCAATGCATACGGTCAGGCTGACTTCAAGGGTGCCGGTAAAGTGTGGCGGCGCACGCTGCCCTTTTCACTGTTGATCGGCGGCACCCTCATGGCTATTTGCTGGCCAGCCGAATTTTGGCTGATCGAGCTGGGCCAGAGCCCGGAAAACGCAGCCGCTGGCGGCGGTCTGGTGCGCATCCTCGCGCTCGGGCTGCCCGGGCATTTGTTGTTTGTTAACTGCACCATGTTTCTGGAAGGCATCCGGCGCGGTCATATCGGTTTCTACCTGATGATCGGGGCTAACATCGTCAATCTGGCGCTGAATTACATGCTGATTTTTGGCCATTGGGGCGCGCCCGAGCTGGGCGCAGCCGGGTCCGCCTGGGCGTCAACCGGAGTGCGCTGGTTCATGGCCGCCAGCGCCATGCTTTATGTGTGGAACGCCCGGTCCCTGCGCAAGTTCGGGCTGCGCGAACCGCACAATCAGCGCTTCAGTGAATGGCGCGACCAGCGCCAAATGGGTTTTGCATCCGGTGTCTCGCTGGCCGCAGAAGTGTTGGCCTTTTCCGCGCTCGCAATTTTTGCCGGCTGGATTGGCACTGTGCCGCTAGCCGCTTTCGGCGTGGTGTATCAGGTGCTGGGCATGCCATTAATGATTTCGATCGGCATAGGTGTAGCCACCAGTGTGCGCGTCGGCATTGCCTTGTCGCGGCGCGATGGGCGCGATGCCGAACTGGCAGGACACACTGGTCTGGGCATGACCTTTCTGGTGGTCGGCCTGCTGGCAATAGTAATTTTTGCTTTCACCGACACACTGATGCGTATTTTCACCAATGATATGCAAATCATCGATCTGCTGGTGCCGATTGCCGCCATTTATATTCTGGGCATGATTTTCGATGCCGCTCAAATGGTCGCATCCATGGTCCTGCGAGGCTACAAGGAAACCTGGTGGCCCACGTATCTTCAGGGCGCTGCCTTCGTGTGTGTCATGCTGCCGTCCAGCTATTATCTGGGCATTCATCTGGAGCGCGGCTTTCGCGGTTTGATGGAAGGCATGCTGGCCGGGGTTATTGTGTCCTTCATCCTGCAGATGTTGCGGTTTCTGTTTCTGGCCAAGCGAGAGATTCGCCAGCAAACCGGGCGTGCCAAATAAGTCACCCGTACACAATCAGTGCAATTTGGCGCATTTTTTAACCTTTCTTTTGCCTTGCTTTTACCATTTTGTGTTTCAAAATAGGCCAAAGGGAAAGGCAATTTCCATGAAGCGGGATGCTGGTCCATACCGGTTGATGATAAAGCGAACTGCTGCGGCGTTTGTTGCTGTGGCTTGTCTAACCCTGCCTGCATCTGCCCAATTTAACATTGGCGACCGTTTCGCCAATGCCATCGAAGCCATGCACAGCGGTATCGACAGCATCTGGCCTGACGACCTGAAACTGGACGGCGTGACCGCGCGCGTTGGGTTGGGCATTGGCTTCACACCGGATTATATCGGCTCCGATGATTACCGCCTGCGGGTGTTGCCGGTGCTTGATATTCGCTACAAACAGCGCTGGCGCTTGAACGGCAATCTGCTCACCTACACTGCGATCAAAAACGGCCCGTTGCAGGCCGGGCCGCTCATCAGTCTTGCGTTTGGCCGGTCGGAAGACCGAAGCAGCATACTGCGTGGTATCCGCGAATTGAAAACCACCTTCGAGACCGGTGCTTTTGTCCGCTACCAAACCACATCAGGCGTTGTCGCGCTGGACTACCGACATGCCCTAAGCGACGACCTCGGCGGCTCGGTGCGGTTTGCTGCGTCGCAAGGCGTCTATAAAAGTGGTAATTTCGTCACCATCGTGGGGGCACGGGCGCGCTGGCTTTCAAACAAAGCCATGCAACGTAATTTTGGCCTGACCCAGCAGGACAGCCAAAATTCGGAATTCGGCCTGCC
>JAJFIT010000046.1 GCA_021774775.1 Alphaproteobacteria bacterium
TTCCTGTGTGGCCTTCGGCAATGCCTCTATCCAGCGCGCGCCGTCTGCGTTCCAAACCGGCGTTGAAATAAGCGGGCTCGACAGGATCGCAGCAACCAGCCCCTTGGGTCTGCGAACCGCATATTCCGCCGCGACAGTACCACCCCAGCTGTGACCGGCCATGATGACCTCATCCAACCCCAACGCGGCGCGAATATGACCGATTTCGTCGACAAAGCGTTTGATGGTCCAGTTCGACCTGTCCCCGGGCCGTTCTGAATTGCCGGTGCCAAGCTGGTCATAAAGGATAACCGGATAGCTGTCGGAAAGCGCCACGTAGGGCATATTTCCTCGGTGGGTGCCGCCTGGCCCGCCGTGCGCAACAATAATGGCGGGTCTTTTGCCTAAATGCCGCGCCCCGTTCAGGCGGTACCAGATACGTCCGCCGTCCACGTCAATGTAACCTGCTATTTCCGGATCCTGATGGGCGAAAGAGGACGCTGTGCCAGCAATAGCCAACACCATTCCAATAATTACAGTTCTGATAAACACGCCCGCCTCCCTTGTGCCATAACTCAAACTTCATTCGCTCACCGGAGGCTATTTCACGCCGGACATTTTACCAACAGCTTTATTTGCAGGTGATATAATGCCTTTAGTCATCAAATATTCCTGAATTCGATCAATATTCATAAATATTCTGCTAGTATTCCCGCTGAGACTTCAGAAGACTTCGCTGTGTTACCAAGGACTAAAAGCCTGATTAAAACACAAAAACAATAACAGGAGACCACCATGAAGTTTGGTGATTATTTACGACAGAAGCGCGAAGAATGTGGCTGGACCCAGCCCGAGGCGGCAGCGAAAGCAAAAATTGAACAGTCTTATTTATCCAAGCTGGAGACCGGCAAGGGCTATCCGTCGGAAGATATTTTCGAGCGGTTGGTTAGCGCATACAGCATTAACACCGCAGAGATGGCATCAACAATATTTTCCGCCGAGCTGGATAAGCTGCGGGAAATCAAAGAAGTGCGAGCGGTTGTGCTATCACGGCAGCAAAATCAGTCACGCTTTATGCGCGGTTGGCTTGTCGCCGGACTGGTGATGCTGATGATTGGCGGTGCGGCCCTTGGCATTGCCCATTCCATCCCGGCTGACCAACGCATGGAATTCCATTACCGGTCAGAGGGAGTCATTTTGAAAGGTGAATCACCGCAGATATTCAAGTTGTTGGAAAGCGGCCAAGAAGATACAAATGGCAAAAACCTGACGGAGAGGGCAAACTACGACTTTCAAACCTTGCACGACAATAAAGGCAACACTTATATCGTGCCAGTGAACGGTGGTTATCGCAAATATTCGCTATATGACAGGCGTCACGAAACGACACTATCGCCGCTTGTTTGGCTTTATGGCCCTGGCCTGATGTTTATCTTCGGTGGGCTTGCCAGTTTTTACATTGCCCGGCGCTGGCAGTAAAATACTTGCCGGATCGAACCCCAACTTCCGGCCTCGCATCAAGGGGCCGGTTTTCCAGCGCTGCGGCACCTGCGTTAAACAATCTCTGCTATAAATTTGGTCGCAAGCGTTCGGTAGGTATCATTTTCGAAGCGGGCAAAGCCTAAAAAGTGGATCAACCTTACATGATCGCTCAGGGGGCTTCCGTCATGATTAATATATTCCGGCACGGTCAGCACCAGAACACTCGGTGCATTTGCCAAAACAAAGTTTGACGTAACCTGTTCGGTTCCCCATGTGGTCCACGAGCAAAAATCTGACTTCAAAAGACTTTCCATTTCGCGGGAGAAATTTCGGGCAGTTTGCCAGCTGACACACTGCCTGGCGAAACCTGCAAAACCCGAACAACCCCTTATATATTTCTGCTCCGGCAAGTTAAGATGACGAAGTTGACGTTCCACTTGGTTTTGCACGTGACGTTGTTGATTTTGATCTGCAAAATCGGAGGCCTCGGCCAACGGAATAACTTTTCTTCCGCTGTCATTCCCCTCCATGTGCGTGCCCAGCAAAAATGGGCGGTTTTGCTCGATTGCCTGTTTAACGGCCTCTATGTTTTGGCGGCAGAAAATATCTGCATCCATCTGAATGGCGTATATTTCCTGTGATAAATCAATAATATATTTAAGCCGTTCCCATGTACCGCCATTGGGGCAATCCCCGGTATCGATGTCGGCAATATCTACCATATTTACATGGGGGATATGGCGTTTCAGACGATCCAAATCATCCGGCGTAAGACTGCCGTCATTAATAATGTGAATTTGCGCTGGCGACAGCGCGCAGACCACGAATGAACGGACAGCAACCAGATACTGGGCGACATCAATATGCCGCAACTGCGAAACAAGGGCAAAGTTGCCCTCGCCGACAGCTAGCGGACCAGCTTTATCTATGGGCAGGCACGAACGATCAAAATGACGGCTGCTCAGGAGTTCCCACAGTCTTTTGGCGCGGTATAAATAATTCCCCAAATACCGAAGCACTGTGAGCAAATATGTCATCGATATCTCCCGCGTAGTTATGAGCGGCCCCAAATCAACCGATTGACCCGGAGGGCAATTCCCTTAGTCAAGCGTCTTTTCGTCCAATAGCCGATACCAACATCTACCCCCACACCGAAATTACTGGTATTACATTCCGGCTATTTCTACAATTTTTATATGATAGTGAGAACAGCGTTGCATAGCGGGGAACCAACTATTGATTGATCTGGTTAACATTCGCACCTTTTGCAGAACCGTGGAGGAAGGCAACCTGACCGCGGCGGCGAAAGCGCTGCATATCACCAAATCGGTAGCATCGCGCCGCATTCAGGCGCTTGAAGACAGCCTGGATGTGCGCCTTCTTACCCGCACAACCCGCGGGGTAAACCCCACAGATGCCGGAACGCTGTTCTATGAGCGGGGGATGAAAATCCTTGCTGATGTAGATGATGCCCGCCAGCTGGTCAAAAGCGGCAACGACAATCTGGTTGGCCAACTGCGTGTCACTGCACCACGCAGTTTTTCTGACCTGAACTTGCAAGAACCGCTGATGGCCTTCGCCAGCCTGCACCCCAAGCTGTCTTTTGATCTGCATCTGTCTGACCAACGAGTTGACGTGATCGGCGGCGGCTATGACCTGGCCCTCAGGATCGCGCCAGCGCTTGATGACACCAGCCTGGTCGCCAAAAAACTGGCGGCGATCCACACGCTTGTGGTTGCCAGTCCGGCCTATCTGAAAACATACGGCACGCCGCAATCGCCAGACGACCTGAAAAATCACAACTGTATTTTTTATGCCAATATAGCAGCGAGCGAACAATGGCGTTTCATGGGCGCGGGCAGCAATAAAGCCGTACGGGTAAATGGGTCGCTGACCACCAACTCAGGCATCATGCAACTGGCGGCGGTCAAAGCAGGCATTGCCATCGCGTCGTTGCCGAAATTTTTCCTGCATGGCGCGCTGGAAAACAATGAAGTAGTGCCAATTTTACAAAATTGGCAACGACCGGAATCGTTCCTTTACGGTCTGTATCCCGAGCGGCGATTATTGCCGGTAAAGGTTCGTGTGTTGCTCGATTTCCTTGCCAATTGGTACGCCCAGCCCGGCAATCAGGCGTGCCTGTAGTTGGCTTCACCGCAGCGGTAGCCTAACAATTTGCTCAGGAGGGTCACTGAACAGCAGTTGGCCGTCTTCCTCG
This sequence comes from Alphaproteobacteria bacterium, assembly GCA_021774775.1. Lineage (GTDB taxonomy): Bacteria > Pseudomonadota > Alphaproteobacteria > Sphingomonadales > Kordiimonadaceae > Kordiimonas. Next base: position 3,680 of record JAJFIT010000046.1, read on the forward strand.
CGCGCAAACTCTGTCATTTGAGCGAATATCTGCTTGGCGGTGGCGGTTGGCTCTTCCGGGTCCAGCGGCAGGGTTTTGCTCCACAGGTGTACATAACCGTCGGTCCTGATCACCCTTAGGGTTAGAGATGCCTCTCCGGAGCTGCTCACGACACTGCCCGCAAGAAGATAGTCAACCGACAACCAGCGCGACACGTCGCCCATGCCCGGCCGGCTTCCATCATCGGCGAACAGTTCGCCCACCGAGATCACCAGTATTTTGCTCTGGTGCTCGGCCAGCATGGCAACAAACAAACCGGTCAAAAATTCGGTTTGCTCGGTTTGCCCGGTTTGCTTAGGCGCTACAACAGATGTATCAATCGCCGTAAAAGGCATAACGGCGATACGGTCCAGCTCCCCGGCAGGCGGCGCAGGGTCCGGTTGGCCAACCACCAGAAACACAACAACAGCGAGCAACAGGGCACCGAAGGCAGCACTATAGCGCCGCGACGCACGCCCACTGTCGCCCGCTACACCCACCGCGCCTGTCGCCGTAGCTTTCAGTCGGTACCCGCGTTTTGGAATAGTCTCGATATATATCGGGTTCCTGGAATTGTCCCCAAGAGCCCGACGAATATCCCGCACACAGGCGTTGATACCATCATCAAATTCGATGGTTCTGTCGTGCCAAACCGCGTCCCTTATGGCGGCGCGGGTTACAACAGACCCGCCAGCACCAACCAACATTGCCAAAACGGCCGCCGACTGACGTTTAAGCGGCAGGGTTTCGCCGCCACGTGTCAACAAATGGGCATCGGGGTCAAAGCTGAACGGCCCAAAGTCGACCGTGTCGGGCGATTTTATTCGGGAAGACTGGTTCATGACCAAAAGGCTAGCAAAAGCGACGAGTGAAGTCGATATCTCAAGGGCGCACGCAAATCTGGCGCTGGCATTCGCGTTCGATTATTTGCAACACAGAATTGTTAGTTACCGCAGTACCGTCCGCTAATATCGAACCCTATATTCCCACTATTGAAAACAGAAGTTTGGAGAAGATCAATGGGCCGGTTAGTTGACGGAAAATGGCAAGACAAATGGTATGAGACCAAAGCCAATGGTGGCCGTTTCGTGCGGTCGGAAAGCCAATTTAGAAACTGGGTAACGCCAGACGGGTCTGCTGGCATTACTGGTAGTGCTGGCTTCAAAGCAGAAGCGGGCAGATATCATCTGTATGTTTCCTACGCGTGCCCGTGGGCTCATCGTACACTTATAATGCTGAACCTGAAGGGCCTCAGAGGCATGATCAATGTATCGGTGGTTGGTATGACCATGCTGGAAAATGGCTGGACCTTCGACCAGACCGATGGCAGCACGGGCGACCCACTATACGACGCAGCCTTCATGCATCAGGTTTATACGCGCGCTGACGCCAATTACAGCGGCCGTGTAACCGTGCCTGTGTTATGGGACAAAAAACTTAACACCATTGTCAGCAACGAATCTGCCGACATAATTCGTATGTTAGGCAGCGCGTTCGATGATCTTGGTGCCCTGCCAGGCGATTATTATCCAAATCACCTGCATACGGATATTGAGCAGTTTAATTCGCGCATATACCCCGCAATAAACAACGGTGTTTACAAAGTCGGATTCGCCACCTCTCAAGAAGCTTATGAAGAAGCCCTCCTGCCTTTGTTTGAAAGTCTGGATTGGCTGGAAAATCATCTGACAACCAACCGGTATCTTTTAGGAGACGTGGTAACTGAGGCTGATATTCGCCTGTTCACAACGCTGGTGCGGTTCGACCCGGTGTATGTTAGCCACTTCAAATGCAACATCCGCATGCTGAACGACTACCCAAACTTATGGGCCTACACCCGCGATATTTATAGCCTGCCGGACGTCGCCGAAACCGTGCATATGGATCATATCAAAACCCACTATTATGGTAGCCACAAAACTATCAACCCGTCCGGGGTTGTTCC
>JAJFIT010000047.1 GCA_021774775.1 Alphaproteobacteria bacterium
ATTGCTGAAGCCATGAAACCAATTCTCGCGGAAAGCGTTCAGCTGTACGTCGCGACACAAAATGTTCACTGGAATGTAACCGGCCCCCTGTTTCAGACCGTTCATGCCCTGACAGAAGAGCAATATCTGGAGCTGGCACCAGCGATTGACGAAATCGCAGAACGCATTCGCGGGCTCGGGCAAAAAGCACCAGGCACGATGGCGCAGTATACGGCGCTGGGCGCGATCGAAGACGGCGACGAAAATGCAAGCGCCAAAGACATGGTTCGCGCACTGAAGAACGGCCATAATAAAATTGCCAATCATATTCGCCCCCTTGTCGCCGCGGCAGCAGACGTCAATGACGAGGTAAGCGCTGGACTATTAACCGATCGTCTGGCAGTGCACGAAAAAGCACAATGGATGCTGGGTGCAATGCTAGGCTGACCAGCTTCTTAGCAATCATCCGGCATTCTTGGATGCCGGATGAAAACCCCGCCCGGGCACCGTTGTTAGACCAAACGTCAGACTGCCCTTGATGCTACCTAATCCCCATGCTATTAGCCGTCTATTAAGAATGATTATTAATTTCTAATGGACGCGCGATCTTATGACTTCACCGCCGTTAAGCGAACCTCTAGGTAACCGCAAACCTGGATTTTCAGGAACAATCATCGGCTTCACTTCTGACCATGAAAATATCGAAAGTGCCGCCGTTGAACAGTTACGCGAAATGGGTTTCGCCGAAGGTCTGCAGGTTTCAATTTTGCACCAAAATCCCTTTGGTAAAGATCCTATTGCTGTTCGCGTTGGCGCCATGACTATTGCCCTGCGTCGCCGGGAAGCAAAACTCGTACAGGTGACACAGGCATGAACGAACAGATTGCTGTTAACAGCCAAGTGACACCCATTGTTGCAGTCGTAGGCAACCCCAACTGCGGTAAATCGGCGCTCTTTAATGCGCTTACAGGCCTGCGTCAGAAAGTAGCCAATTACCCGGGCGCAACCGTCGAGCGTCGCAGCGGCCGAATCGTTAGCGCTGGCAATCTCACCATGATTGATTTGCCGGGTGCCTATAGCCTCAACGCCAGAAGCGCTGATGAGGAGGTCACTCACCAAGTTGTCACTGGCACCCACGACGTTGAAGCAAAACCAGATGTTATCCTCAGCGTGGTGGACGCCACCAACCTGGCCCAGCACCTGCGGTTTGTGCTTGAATTGCGCGAGTTGGGCATTCCCATGGTGGTCGCACTTAACATGACAGACCTGGCTGCTCGCGAGCGGATTTCCATTGATGTCGCCGCCCTGTCCGCACAGATTGGTGTGCCTGTTATCGAGACCGTAGCCGTCCGCAAAAAAGGTCTGGCCGAGTTAACGCTTGCCCTAAGTAACGCTACGCTCGCCCCAGCGCCCAGCAACGTTGATTTTGGCCAAACGGTCAAACAGCGGCAAAAAGCCGCCCGCAAAATCGCGTCAGCGACCATTATCAGCGAAGGCATTGGCCATCGCACAACACGCCGTATTGACCAGGTGCTCCTTAATCCCGTCATCGGGCCAGGCACGCTGTTTGGGTTGCTGTTCCTAATGTTCCAGGCGGTATTTTCCTGGGCGGAAACGCCGATGGAGCTAATCGAGGATGGCATTGGTTCACTACAGATTTTTCTGGCCACCACGCTTTCCGATGGGCTGTTTCTCAGTTTTCTAAACGACGGCATTCTGGCCGGCGTTGGTGCCGTTGTGGTGTTCCTGCCGCAAATCTTGATCCTGTTTCTGTTTATTCTTGTTTTGGAATCAACAGGGTATATGGCACGCGCGGCTTTCATTATGGACCGACTGATGGCATCCGTCGGCCTGAATGGCAGGGCCTTCATTCCGCTGCTGTCCAGTTTCGCCTGTGCGGTACCCGGCATTATGGCAGCGCGCTCAATCGCCAATGAACGTGACCGGCTGACCACCATTTTGATTGCACCGCTGATGACATGTTCGGCCCGGCTACCGGTCTACACAGTTATAATTGCCGCATTCATCCCCAATCAAACTGTCGGCGGAGGTGTCGGACTGCAGGGGCTTGTCATGTTCGTCCTTTATCTGGCTGGCATTCTGTCTGCGCTGTTGGTGGCCGCGGTGTTGAAGCGAACTGTGGCCAAGGGCGAAGCCGACACATTTTTGCTGGAGCTACCCAAATACCAAAACCCCAACATTAGGTTTGTGCTAACCGGCCTGTATGAACGCGCGCGCATATTTCTGCGTAGGGCCGGTACAATTATATTGGTGTCCACCATCATCCTGTGGGTTCTGGCGGTTTACCCCGCTGCCCCTATCGGAGCAACCGAGCCCGCGATTTCCTATAGTTTGGTCGGCATGATTGGTAGTGCGCTTGAGGTGGTTTTTGCCCCTATCGGCTTCAATTGGGAAATATCAGTGGCGCTGGTGCCCGGCATGGCAGCCCGGGAAGTGGCAATTGCAGCCCTCGGCACAGTTTATTCCTTGTCGGGCAGCGAAGCCATGATCGAGGCAGGCCTGGTATCTGTGTTAAACAACGCCTGGTCACTTCCCACGGCGCTATCTTTTCTCGCTTGGTTCATATTTGCGCCGCAATGCCTATCGACAATCGCGGTAACGCGCCGGGAAACCGGCGGCTGGAAATGGCCTGCCTTTATGGTTGCGTACCTCTTTGTGCTTGCTTACGGTGCTTCCTTCGTAACCTTCCGGGTTGCAACGTGGTTGTTGGGCTGAAGCACTCCGGGAATTTAAAATTGAAGCCGCCTGCAGGGCGGCGCTGACCAATTTGGGGGATACTCGTGAAACACCTATTAGCTGGCTTGTCTATTTTGGCGCTAACCGCTTGCTCTGGCGAGCAGGAACAAGCGGTAGATTATTCCGCCACTGCGAACCGCATCGCGGCCGAAACCATCATCGTAGACGGTCATATCGACGTGCCTTATCGACTTAACTCGGCGTGGGACGACGTATCTGGCCCGACGGACACTGGCGACTTTGATTACCCGCGCGCCGTATCTGGCGGCCTGAACGCGCCGTTCATGTCGATCTACACACCGGCGGACCTGGACGGCACACCTGCGGCCAAAGATCATGCCGACAAGATGATCGATATCGTAGAGCGCATCGCCGCTGAATCGCCCAACAAATTTGCTGTAACCAAATCAGTGGCCGAGGTCGAAGCTGCGTTCCGCAAAGGGCAAATTGCCTTGCCACTGGGCATGGAAAACGGCTCGCCCCTGCTGGGTGACCTGACCAACCTGGACCATTTCCACGAACGCGGCATTCGCTACATCACGCTGGCCCATTCCAAATCCAACAAAATCTCGGATTCGTCATATGACCCTACCCGGCAATGGGACGGCCTGTCTGAGTTCGGTATGAAAGTGGTCACGCGCATGAACGAACTGGGTATTATGGTTGATATCAGCCATGTGTCAGATGCTGCTTTTTGGGATGTGATGAAAATCACCGCTACACCAGTAATTGCCTCTCATTCTTCGGCCAGAAACTTCACGCCAGGCTTCGAGCGCAACATGAACGATGACATGATCAAGGCGCTGGCCACTAATGGCAGCGTGATCATGATCAATTATGGTTCGTCATTTATCACCGAAACGGCCAACCAATACCGACCAAAGCAAACTGAAGCATACCAGGCGATGCTTGAGAGGGATCAATTGGAAGATACCCCTGAATTACGCACTGAATTCAATAGCGTTTACGTGAAAACGGCACCCTACCCCTATGCGACACTGGACGAAGTGCTCGATCATTTTGATCATGTGGTCAAACTGGCTGGCATCGACCATGTTGGCATCGGGTCTGATTATGACGGTGTCGGCGATAGCCTTCCGGTTGGCCTGAAGGACGTGGCAAGTTACCCTGTGCTTGTGGAAGGCCTGCTTAAACGTGGTTACACCGAAGACGACATTAAGAAAGTGCTGTCTGGCAATGTGCTTCGCGTTTGGCGAACCGTCGAGGCCTTCGCAGCTGCGCAATAATCATTTGCGAACAATCACCGAAAAGCCGCCTTTTGGCGGCTTTTTTGATTACATAAGCCTAAATTATCTAACGTTTCGGGCTGCCAAGTTCCTGTTGCCCGCATTTACCTTGTATTTGTCTGCGCCTTGGCTATCGTCGTATCGTTCCCCTGGGGAGAGGAGCGCCGTTCAGCTTAACCACTTCGGGGAGCAATATGAGAGACGTCAAAACGACTGAAAGTTCCAATGAACTTTCAGAACGGGTTAAATGGTATACACTCGCGGTCCTAACGATTGTCTATGCCTTCAATTTTATCGACCGACAAATACTTGTCATCCTACTACCATTGATCAAAGCTGAACTTAATCTAAGCGACACCTATCTGGGTTTGTTGTCAGGTATTGCCTTTGCACTGTTTTATACAATTCTCGGCATACCAATTGCGCGCCTGGCCGACCGTAGCAACCGACGCAACATCATTGCCATCGCGCTAACTGCCTGGAGTGCAATGACTGTGGTTTCCGGCTTTGCGCAAAATTTTATTCAGCTTCTGTTTGCGCGCATGGGTGTAGGCATCGGTGAAGCAGGCGGCAGCCCGCCCGCACATTCAATGATTTCCGATATGTTCACCGCCAAAAAGCGAGCGACCGCGCTGGCGATCTATTCTGCTGGCCTCTATCTCGGCGTGGTGATCGGCTTTTCCGCTGGCGGTTACTTGGGCGAGACATTCGGCTGGCGCAGTACATTCTTCATTGTCGGCGTCCCCGGCATACTTCTCGCACTCGTTTTGTGGACAACAGTGCCTGAACCACCAAGACCCAAAACCGTCGCAGGCAACACCGGCCCAACATTTCTTGAAACCCTGTCCCATGTCCTGACGCTAAAATCTTTTTTGTTTATTGCGGTCGGATGCTCGCTATCGGCGTTCATTAGTTACGGCACCAGCAATTTCATGCCAAGCTATATGGTTCGTTATCATGACTTTCCGCTGACCGAAATTGGACTATGGCTGGGTCTTACTGGCGGCGGGGGCGGTATCATCGGCACGTTCCTGGGCGGCTATCTGACTGACAAAATAGGGAAGAATAATCCAAGCTGGTACCTGTGGCTACCCGGACTGACTGCGGTTGCCGGTATCCCGTTCGCGGTATTTGCATTTAACACCGACAACACTTCGTTGATGCTGATCAGCTATTTCATCACCGCAATTCTGGGCACGCTATATCTTGCTCCGTCAATTGCTGTTTTGCACCGTCTTGTGCACCCGCGGATGCGTGCCATGACGTCGGCGCTCTTGTTTTTCGTGCTAAATCTAATAGGCTTGGGTGCTGGCCCGGTGGTAATTGGTATGCTTAGTGACGGGTTTGGCAGCCTTCGCATTGCACTGACAATCGGTGCCGGTGTAGCGCTGGTGAAAGGCTATCTATTCTGGGCAGGCGGTAGACGGCTTCCCGCCGACATTGAGGCAACAAAAAACCTTTCAGCTGAAAGCTAGCCGACAATGCAGGCATTGATGTTGTAAGCCACGGCGCGCCTGGGTAGGACTGAGATGCGGATCAACGTTTTTGAAGTTGGAATTATCGGCCTGCTGCTTGCGGCGGTAGGCGCTGGCGCAGTTTCCGGATTTACTGGTCTGTTTCTCGTCATCGGCCACCTGACAGCGTTGCTTGCTCTATTCATTGTCGTTCGAAATCTTACCGCAAAAATCAATAATAAAGCCGCCAGGTTATTATTCGCGCTGATCGCCCTTTTGTTGTTGATCGAAGCTTCAATTCAACTTCTAACAGGACTGCACCTGAATTGGTTTGTACTCAGCCTGTTGATGGAAGGCGGCCTCAGGCAAAATACCGGGCTTTCCCCATCATTGAGCGCCGCGGCAATTCTCTTGGCAGGGACTGGCCTATATTGGCTAAGTGCAAAAGTTACGGCGTCAGCCAATCTCTTTGCTGCGCCACGGATCATTGCAATCGGTTTGGCTACCGCAGTATCTACTCAGTTTGTCTATGCAGTTGCCTATTATCACGGATCAACCAACGCGGTACACGTACGCCGCAGCATGCCATTTTTCTGGACCCCGCACCCATACCAGAGCAACAAACTGCTCGGTTATGTTTTTCCGGACCGGGGCGAAAACCCTTTTTCTGTTTCGAAAATTCCCGAGGGCGGCACTGCATTTACACCAGAACGAGCGACATTGACCTCGATTCGTGACAAGACGGGTGCAAGTCCCCCCAACATATTGATCATTGTTACCGACAGCCTGCGGTCGAAAGACATTCGCCAAAACCCTGACCTTGTACCAACCCTAACCGCGGCTGGGCAAACCGGGTACCTGTCACTGGACCATTACAGCGTATCCAATTGCACGCATTTTTCCCTCTACACCATGTTTACCGGCGCGTTGCCAACCAGCTATGGCACTGCGCGCAGCCTGAAAAGAAAAACCGGAATTTTGCCGGAAATGTCTGCTGCTGGATATTCAGTCAGTACGGCTGAATCCGTATCCTTGGATTGGTATGATCTATCGGATATTATATTGCCGACGACAGTGCAGCGCTGGGTTGGAGAAGATGAAGATACCCTGGAAAGTGACAGGGAAGTGACCGCCAAAACCCTTGCGCAACTGGCGTCCTGGCAGCAATCAGACACGCCTAGGCTACATCTGGCCTATTACCACGGCACCCACTTTCCATACAGCAAAGCGCTGGGGTCTTCAACTGTGCCCAACCTGGACTTGTACAAAATGGCCATTGGTCTTTTCGACACCGAACTGGCAAAAATTCTTACTGCACTCAATGAGTTGGACTTAGCCGAAAACACACTGGTAATTGTTACCTCAGACCACGGCGAAGAATTTTTTGAGGACGGCAGAGTTGGCCATGCAAGTCGCCTGAGCAATGAACAGGTTCAGGTACCACTTCTCATTTTGGGTGCACCAAATCGCCTGAGCATGCCGCGATCGCATAAGGACATACCCGAACTGATTTACGCGACCATTAACCCTGCCCGACCGACCAGCCAACCACCGGAGCAAATATATCTGGCCAACTGCGGGTACGACTTCCCCGGTGCATTTTCGGTCATCAACGCGGGCGGGCGGTATGATTTCGAATTCAACAATGGATATTTAATACCGATGGACCCTCAGAACGGTCCTAAACAGGCCGATATGCGCAAAGCTGCCACAGACCTTCTAACATTAATTCAGTGAATGGTCTGCAATGGGCTGATTATAGCGGCAAACTATTTTATTCTGTTCATCTAACAATCAAACCCTACATTATAGCCCTGCGCTTTTGAGAATCATTTGGACAACATGGTTTTTGGCATCTTCGAACTGATCATCCGACAGCGGAG
>JAJFIT010000048.1 GCA_021774775.1 Alphaproteobacteria bacterium
ATACGGTGAGCAGGCAGTGGCACATGTGGACGCCTATGTGAACTCCCTTCGAAAAGACGGCGAAAAAGAAAGTGCCACGCTCTGGTCCAAGGTTCTGGCCATGTTAAGCTGCACAAGTGCGCTGGCAAACGACCGGGACCAAAAGGACCAAAACCGGAAAAACCAAAACCAGAAAAACCAAAACCGGAAAAACCGGCACAAGGGCAACCGCACAAAAGCTGACCAAAATCGCCCCGTTGCCTTTGGGCACCACCACCATCTTGCCCTTCTTGCCCTTCTTGCCCACATAGAACACACCGCCTTCAAGGGGCGCAACAGCTGAGATGGCATGGGTTCATAGTGCGGCCCCAAACAAATAGTCCGAAAACCAGTCTGTTACAAATCAGCCCGCTAAAAACGACCCTGTTCAGGGTTCACAGCGCCGCGGCCATGGCCGCCAGTTTGGCAATGGTGTTCATGTTGCGGCCGGTGCCCACCTTCATCGCAGATATCTTTAGTTTGGAGCGGCCCATGCCGTCAGGGAAATAAACATACACCTCGCGGGTGCCGAGCTTTATTTCTTCTGTGTTTTGCCCGGTGGCAGTGTCTGCCGTGTCGGCGGGCGGGGCGGAGTCGGTGAAGACCGCGAGCGTGCGGCTGCCCTCACGACCCACAAACGGGTTGGCATCAAACACCGCCTGCATCTCCGTGGCGTCACGCACCTGCACCCCCACCGGCTTGCCCATATGCGCCGCAAGCGATTGTTCCAGCGCGGTTTTCACCTCGCTTGCGGACAAGTCGCTTTTGAACACAACATTGCCGCTGGCGATATAGGTGCGCGCACCGATAAGGCCGAGGCCGTCACACAGGGCCTTCAGCTCGGTCATCGGTAATTTGCCGGTGCCGCCCACATTCACGGCATGAAGGAGTGCAATATAATGTGTCATGAGCGCATGCTACGTTACCGGATTGCGAAATTCAATTGCTGGAACAATCCGCTGGCAGCCAAAACCTGACTTATTTAAAACGGGTTTTTCACGGGTTCCCTAACCACTTAAATTATGTTGTTGCATGCATATGCATTGTGATGCATAATATATCATACGAAATGGGATGTTAAATTCTTCGAACAGTTCGAAAAAGAATTTGAGGAGCTTGGCGAACAAGTCTGTGATGAAATTCTGGCTTTGGCGACATTGCTGGAAAATCACGGACCAATTTTAGGGCGTCCAAAAGTGGACACACTGAATGGGTCCAAGCACGCTAATATGAAGGAACTTCGATTTTCGACCCAAGGAGGGGTCTGGCGTGTGGCGTTTGCTTTTGATGAAATGCGGTGTGCTGTATTGCTGATTGCTGGCGATAAAAAAGGTGCTGACCAGCGGCGGCTCTATAAGGCACTTGTAGGAAAAGCAGACGCAAGATTTGACGATTGGAACAACCAAAATTAGACGTTATTCGCGTCAAAAAAAGGAATGATTATGGCAAAAAGCCTGGCAGAAATGAAAGCTGGCCTTAGCCCGGAGCGACTGGAGCGTGTAAATGCCCGAGTTAACGAACTCGAGCTGGAGCACCAAACGCTCATGATGCTTCGCAAGGCCCACGGTCTGACCCAAAAGCAATTAGCCAACCAGTTAGGTGTTGATCAAGGAGTTATCAGCCGACAGGAGAGCCAATCAGATATGATGCTATCGACGCTCGGTAATTTCGTTCAGGCGATTGGGGGCACTATTGATTTAGTGGCAAAGTTTCCCGGCAAGGCACCTGTTAAAATTTCAGGTTTCAGCGATTTGAAAGAACCAAAAACACCAAAGTTTTCCACTTCAAAACCCGATAAGAAAGACACCGCCGCTGCACGCTGATAGCTGTATAACTCAAAAAACCTAACGCACAGTGTCGGATGTGAACACCACATTGCCGCTGGCGATATAGGTGCGCGCAGCCTCAAAGCCGAGGCCGTCGCACAGGGCTTTTAGCTCGATCATCAGCAATTTGCCGGTGCCGCCAACATTCACCGCATGCAGAAGGGCAATATAATGTGTCATGAGCGCATGCTACGCTGCCCAGAGGCGAGATTCAAATGCGGGCCTTTGTCAACATCAATGATTTTTGACAAGCGACGTAAATTGGAAAACAACCCTGATAGCCAGTAAGGTCGCTAAGTCTCTAGTTTCTTTGCAATTAATGTTGCCATTCGTGAGCCAAACTTGGAGAGCAAAAATGATAGAAAATTTCGAAGAATTAAAGGTGCAGCTGAAAGACTTATCCGGTGTTATTAACAGCTTTAAATCTGAAGCCGTCCAACTGAAAATCGTAGAATTGATATTTGGAATGGAGCAAAATGAAGCTCTAGCTAGCAAACCAACAGTCAGGTCCGTCAAACCAAAAAGGAAAAAAACTGCCAACAAACCGAATACCAACGCAACACCAAAAAAATCTGGGAAAAAAGCAAGCGGTCAAGGAGCGGTAGCAACACTTGGGAAGTTGATTGAAGAGGGCTTCTTTACAAGTCCAAAATCTATTGGTGATATCACGCAACATTGTGATCACAATTTAGCTAGAAAATTTAAGGCTAACGAGTTTTCAGGCAAACTTGCTCGCTTAGTTCGGGAAGGTGATTTAACCCGCACCAAAAACGATGAGAACCAATATGAATATCAAAGCAACTGACATATTGGGACAAGCCCTCGCCAATGTTCCAAAACGGTTCCGGCGAAAACTAATTAACACTTATCTTGAAATAAAACGCTATCACTTGGAAGCAAATTACGCCTCTGCAGGTCTTAGCGCGGGCAAATTTTGTGAGACACTAATTCGTGTATTGCAGCAAGAAGTAAAGGGGTCTTATACGCCTTTTGGAAAATCAATTAACAACATGGCGGATGAGTGTCGAATAATTATTACGACGCAAAACAACACTGTTGTAGAGTCTATAAAAACGATAATTCCGCGAGCATTAATATTTTTGTACACGATGCGTAACAAACGAGGAATCGGGCATATCGGAGGCGACATCAACGCTAACAGTATTGATAGCGCCACTATAGCGCGAACCGCGGATTGGATATTGTGCGAGCTTATAAGGGTCTTCCATAAATTACCGCTCGAAGAAGCCCAAGACCTGATTGATGGTCTATCTGTAAAATCAATGCCAATAATTTGGGAAGTAGCAGGCAGAAAGAGGGTGCTAAACAACGACTTACCTGCAAAGCATAAAGCACTATTGTTGCTATACTCCAGCTCGGACGCAGCCGTCTTGACCGAAGACTTATGCTCTTGGATAGAGTATGCGCCGAACATGTTTAAAACTAGAGTCCTGAATGATTTACATAAGCAAAGGCTGATCGAACACGATCAAGAATCCGACTTAGTTTATATATCGCCGACAGGTGCGAAACTAGTAGAAGACCAATTGCTCTAGGTATTCTTTAACTTTGAGAAGTTAGAAGCTTTTTTCATTTTTATACGAACTATACCGGGCGGCCTACTCAAGTTTTGATACCGGCTAAAACCCTTCCTTCCCCATTCTCTCCCTAGACACATCACCCCCATCGCCTATGATGGCCCGAACTTGTGCAAATACCCATTATGGAGCCGCCGCCCGTGTTAGAATTGCTGTCCGCCAGTGTAATCACCCTGCCCCAGTTTGACCCGGTTGCGTTGCAGCTGGGGCCGCTGGCCATCCGCTGGTATTCGCTGGGTTACATCACCGGGTTGCTGTTTGTCTGGTGGTATATCCGCCGCCTGACCAAAAAACCCGGCGCGCCCATGAGCGCGACGCACATTGATGATTTCATCACCTGGGCGATGCTGGCGATCATTGTTGGTGGGCGCTTGGGTTATGTGCTGTTTTATAACCTTGAGGCCTATCTGGCTGACCCGCTGGCGATCCTGAAATTGTGGGACGGCGGCATGTCGTTCCACGGCGGGCTAACCGGTGTGGTGCTGGCGATCATATGGTTCGCGCGCAAAAACAAACTGGACCTGATGCGCCTTGCCGATGTGTTTGCCGTGGTCAGCCCGGTGGGCATCGGGCTGGTGCGCATTACCAATTTCATCAACGGCGAGCTGTGGGGCCGCCCCACCGATGTATCCTGGGGCATGGTTTTCCCCGGTGACCTGTTGGGCGTACCGCGCCACCCCAGCCAACTGTATGAAGCACTGGGCGAAGGGCTACTTTTGTTTATTTTATTGCAGTTCCTGTACACCAGAACCAGGCTGGCCAAACAGGCACCCGGCGTGATCGCAGGCGTGTTTTTCGCCGGTTACGGGTTGGTGCGTTTTCTGGTGGAATTTGTACGCCAGCCGGACGCGCATATTGGCCTAATGGAGATCGGTATGTCTCGTGGGCAACTGTTAACCATCCCTATGTTCCTGTTCGCCGCCTGGCTTATCAGCCGGGGAATGGCAACCTACCGCAGTAAATACGGCAAGAAATGACTGTTAGTATATGACTGGGCTTAAGGACCATTTTCTAAAACGCATTGAGGCCACCGGCCCGATGACACTGGCCGCCTATATGGCCGAGTGCCTGATGCACCCCGCGCATGGTTATTACCAGCAACAGGCGGTTTTCGGCACCGAAGGTGATTTCACCACCGCGCCCGAAGTTAGCCAGATGTTCGGCGAAATGATCGGCCTGTGGCTGGCCGACCGCTGGATTAAAATGGACCGGCCAAACCCGGTGAACCTGATTGAGCTTGGCCCCGGGCGCGGCACACTGATGGCGGACATTCTGCGCGCGGTTGAGCCAGTGGAGGACTTCAGCGCCGCCGTTCAGGTGCATTTTGTTGAGGCCAGCCAGCAGCTGCGCGCGGCGCAGGCCGAGCGGGTGCCGAACGCCCAGTGGCATGATACGCTAGCGCAGGTACCGGAAGCGCCAGATGTTCCGTCCCTGATTATCGCCAACGAGTTTTTTGATGCCCTGCCAATCCACCAATATGAGAAAACCGGCGGCAAGTGGGTTGAACGCATGGTGGGTGTGGTTGCCAAGGACGAAGACAGCGCCCTCGCGTTGGTTGGTGGGCCGTGCGGGCCGCAGTTTTCGCTAGTTGATGAGGCGATCAAGGCCGGACCGGAAGGCAGCATCGCCGAGGTATGCCCGGCGGCGCTGTCGATCATCGGGGATATATCCGAGCGGCTCAACACTCACGGCGGCGCGGCGCTTGCAGTTGACTATGGTTACCGCAAAACCGCAGCGGGCGACACCTTTCAGGCGCTGCGAAAACACGAATTTACCGACCCGCTTGCCGCGCCCGGCGAGGCCGACCTGACCGCCCATGTAAACTTCGAGCTGCTGAAGGCAGCCGCCACCGAGAAGGGGTTGAAGGCATACGGCCCGGCGATGCAGGGCATGTTCCTGATGGCGATTGGATTGGGAGCACGCGCTCAGGTGCTGGCAAGCCAGGGCGACGAAGCGTTTCAGGCGGCTATTCTGAGCGACCTGAAGCGGTTAACCGCCACCGACCAGATGGGCACGCTGTTTAAGGTGCTGGCCCTGCAGCCGCACGAGCTGCCCCCTCCCCCTGGATTTTAGTAGGTTTTTAGGCCGGGTTTTTAGGCCGGGCGTTACCGGCTGCTTCTGATTACCGCAGGGTCGTGCTGCTCTTCAGGGTACAAATCCCCATGAGCGTAGGCATCCTTCCATGCGTCAGTGTCGCTGTCTCGTGCGAAACCACGCCATTCGTGCGTACGGCAAATACCGTAATACCAGCCACCATCGGGCATGGGTGGTGCAAATGCGGCTACCGAAGCCGATGTAAATACCAGCAAAACTGCAAAATACTTCTTCACTACCGTTTCCTTTCATCAATGTTGGAACGACAATAGTAGACCCCGCACAGTTCAATGCGCCGTGACAGCCGTCACAGGCAACCGTGCCAAACACTCCTATCCTCCCTTGATCATGAGTGGTTCTGCCTGTCGTGGAACTGCGTCCAATCCAACAGGGGAGACTAGATATGAAATTTTCAGCACTTGCTATCGGGACGGCATTAGCGGTGTCCGGCGCTGCTTCGGCAGCGGACACAAAATCATACGCGGTATACGCGCCAGCACAAGAAATTCGTGCCTATATGCGGGACGGCCCGGTGACCAAATGCCTGATCAAGGCCAGAAACACCTATGCCACCTGCAAGGCCGCTGCGAAAACCAAAAAGGCAGAGGATGCCTGCCTGAAAACCTTGCAGAAAAAAATTCTCACCTGCCAAAACGCGAAATAGCCAAAACGCGAAATAGCCAAAACGCCAAATTACCCGGCGCTATGGCTTCTGATCAAGTGCTTAACTGGCGTCTGATGTTACCCCACATGCGCTTCAGTAGCGCTTGATCAGCTCAAATTCGCGCCCGGGCCGGTATTCAGCCAGGCTGGGTGCAGCCTCACCGCTCAAAAGCTCGTGGCTTGCCAACTGCCCAACAACAGGCGCGAGGGTCACACCGCTGTGCATCACCGCCAGATAAACATCAGGCCGGTTCGGCGCAGCACCGATCACCGGGTGGCCGTCCAGCGGCAGGGGCCGCCAGCCAATGTAAACATCTTCCACCACTGCATCTGCCATGGCCGGTACAAACTCCTCAGCCACCGCAAACATGCGGGCTGCGTGGTCTTCGGCGATCCAGCGTTCGGGATAGTCATTGGGCCTGCCTGCAAGCCGCTCGGCATGGGCGTCGCCCGCTGGCGCGCCTTGCTGTTCACCGACCACCATGCGGCCATCAAGGCGTTGGTGCAGGTGCGCGCCTGGCGCGGCGATAATGCTGTTCAAGACAAGCGGCATGGGTTTACTGACCGCTATAATGCCGGGCGTTGTGCGCTGTGGCAGGTCGGTGTCTGCGAATTTTTCTGCCGCCACCGGGTCTGCACCTGTTGCCAGCACCAGCCGGTCTGCTTTTATTGGCCCCATGCTGGTTTCTACCGAAACAAGCCGTCCGGCCTTCAATACCGTGCCGGTTAGCTCGCAGGGGGCCTTGACCACCGCACCCATCTTCTGCGCAGCAGCCAGCATGGCCTTTGTGGCGGCAACCGGGTCCACCGCGCCGTCATTGCCAGAGAAAGCCACTTGCGCTGCGCCGCCAAAGTCCACGCCGGGTTCCATGTTTGCCAGATCAGCCGCGCCGACCATACGAGCATCTTCGCCCCAATCGGCTTGTTCGGCGATTTGGTCCACCAGTTTTGCCGTGCGTTCGGCCCCGCCGAACCATTCCAGCGAGCCACCCCAGCGCACCGGCAGGCTAAGTTCGCCCTGAAGATCGTGCCAGTTGGAGATACTATGCTGGGCAAATTGGTGGTAACTGCGCGGTTGCTTGGCGTAAGTGGCATTGATCCAGGCGAAAGTGCCGCGGCTGGCATGTGTGGCCGGGCCGACCCTGTCGATCACCGTTACCCGTGCGCCTGCCTTGGCCAGATGGTAGGCGATTGAGGCACCAACGATGCCCGCGCCCGCAACCACGACCGTGAGCGGATTTTCAGTTTGGCTGGGCGCGCAGCCCACCAGCGCGGTTGCTGACAGTAGTTTCAGTAAGGTACGACGATCCATTTCCTGCCCCTTTCATACTGCTTCGCCCCTTTCATACTGCTTCCATGTCTAGGCCGCAGCCATACCACTGTCAAATAACCCCGCATTCGCGGAATGGGTTCAACCTCTATATACCTGCTTGGCCCAGGCATTCTTCAGGACTTTATGGTCCGATGCTTCAGGCAGGTCTGCCGGTATGCCGAAGCCGATATCAACATATTTGGTTTGAAAACAATGTTCCGAGATAATCAATTTTTCCCGGGGGTTGCCGGTCTCATACACATCGGAGGCAGACGCCAGTCCCAAAAGATGAACAACGCCAGGGGCATGCTGAATTGGCAGCAAATATGCCCGGCTGATGCGGTTGGTACCGTTGAGGAACCCGGTGGAAAATTGCATTACCCCTGCACAGGGGACGGCGAACAGGCTGCTCCACCAGGCGGTGCCGGCGACGTGCATGTCATCTGCCACCAGATCAAGCCAATTAACATGCCTGTTATAGATTTTTACCCGGTCAGAAATATGCTCGCCCATCAACCGGCACTGCAATATGCCGGGTTGCGGATGCTCGTATATCAAAAGGTCTGATACAAAGGGGGCAAAGTCACGCAGGGTAATGGCTTTGCGCGCTGGCAAGTCGTCGCCCACGCGGGCAGCCTGCCAACTGTCGAAAAATCGCCGAAATGAGAATTCATGAACTGTGCGAGTAAAATCTTCGACCATATCAACCTGCCGGATGCGTTGTATCCGGGACTCTTTGATTTTTACTCGCCCCCAGGTTTCGGGGAGGATACCCAAGACCACCACCACAGTACAGTCTTTTAATGAATCTGGCCGGAAGACCGGATTTTAGCTTCCGCCACAAGATTGAGGCTTTTCAAGGCACGGCCTAAAGGGCAGACTGTCCGGATGACATCACATATCACATTGCCTGACCTGATTTCCGCGCCCCATGGTTTCCTCTCAAACGAAGGCGGCATGTCGGTTGGCCTGTATGACAGCCTCAATTGCGGTCCCGGATCAGACGACGACCCCGATAGTGTGCGGGAAAACCGCCGCATAGCCGCCAGTCTGATCGCCGGGCGGCGCGACACGCCGCTGGTCAGCCTGTACCAAATTCACAGCAATAGGGTTGTTTCTGTTTCCTCCGATTGGGACGATGACAGACCCAGGGCGGATGCCATGGTGACAAATCATCCGGGGATTATACTCGGTATTTTAACCGCCGATTGCACCCCGGTATTGTTCGAAGACCGCGGTGCAGGGGTAATCGGCGCGGTGCACGCAGGCTGGCAGGGTGCGCTGGCCGGGGTGATAGAAAATACAGTCGCTTCGATGGAGGCGCACGGCGCGGCACGCAGCAATATTGTTGCCGCCATTGGCCCGACCATTCAGCAGGAAAGCTATGAGGTTGGCAGCGATTTTGAAGCCAGGTTTCTGGATGTTGATCCGCAATTTTCCCAGTTTTTCATGCCTGGCCGGGATGCTGACCACCGGCAATTCAATTTGCCCGGTTTGGTAGAAAACCGGTTACGGGCCGCAGGCGTCACGCGCCCCCACAACTGCGCGATCGACACCTATGCCAGCGAAAATCATTTTTCCTACCGGCGCACCACCCACCGCGGCGAAGCCGACTATGGCAGGCAATTATCCGGGATAATGCTCGCGCGCTAGGCCGGACCATCTGCCAGGCCATATTGGAACTGGGGCGTATCTGTTTTGTTTGAAGCGGCACCAGCCCGCACCCCCACCCGACCACCCATAAGTATACTCTCCCGTGGGTGGTCGGGTGGGGGTGCGGGCTGGAGATGCAAAGTCAACTTGAAAAGATCAATCCGCGAATTGTTTGCGCATGATGGGGCTGCGGATGATTTGCCAGACAAACTTGGGCCACATGGACCAGCTTCCGGCATTTTCTTCCACGCCTGCAAGCATATCGTCAAGATCGGCGCGGCCGTAAGGAACCCCCGCCAGAACAACGGCATCAATATCCGCAATTGCGCTAACGCTCTCCAGCGGGTTGCTGTTTAGCAAAATGATATCGGCGCGCGCACCGACTTTGATCACCCCCGCCTTGCCCTCAAGCCCGAAAAACCTGGCTGGCGCAAAGGTTGCGGCCCGCAGCACGTCGATGTTTGACAGCCCGGCAAGTGAAAGATGCTCCATCTCATCCGCGAGCCCGAGACCGGGGAATGCAAAACTGTCGGGTGCGTCGGTGCCCGCCAGTACAGTCACCCCTGCCCTGTGGGCAGCCCCGGTTTGCTTTAGGCCAAACTCAAAAATTGCCCTGTAACTTTCCGCGCCGCCGCCCGCGCCTGCCCGCCGGGCCATACCGTCTGCGTCCTGCAGCCACATGGTGCGCAGCGGTGCCGGAATATATTTCAACCGGACATCACTGCGGCAGGCAGGGTCGAGCGCAAATGCGTCCAGCTTTCTGGTGGTGTGGGTGGGCACAAAAGCGGTGCCTGCACCTGCCATCGCGCCGAACAAGGCGTTACAGCGCGCGGGATCGTGTTCGGCGATCATTTTCATTCGCAGTTCGTTGGTGTAGCCTTCAAAAAAATTGGGCGTGTCGCGCAGCGCGTCAAAACCCGGGTAACACTCAAAGATAAACAGCAACGCATGTTCGAAACTGCGTTGCCCGGCCTCAGCTGCCTCAATACCGCTGACGGCAAAAGGAAGGTGGCCCGCCAAATACATGTCGGCGGCACTTGCCGCCTTGGCCAGCGCGAAATAGCTATCGCGCGGCAGTTGGGTATAGGTTTTCAGGAAATCAATGCCGCGCGCGCTGTCGATCACCACCCGCCTGCGCGCACCGTCTGGTGTTGCACCGCCAATATCCGGGTCAAAACCGCCGGGCACAGCATTGCCGCCGTTCATCGCCAGGCTGGTTATCTGCCCGTAGCGCGGTCCAACCACCTCACCCGCTGCGGCGGCCTTGTTCCAGGCCCGCTTGTCATCCGCGCAGGCCGACCAGCTGTCGTCTTCATTCAGGCATCCGCCCATATCGCGTACAGCGGTGACACCGCTGGCCACATACAATGGATGCATCAGCTCGGGTGTCAGCTTGAAACTGTGAGTGTGCATGTCAAACAAGCCGGGCACCGCATAGCGACCCGCACCGTCCACCACCGCTGCGCCCTCTACTGAAATATCAGGGCCGGTTGCGGTTATCACACCCTGTTCAACAAGAATATTGTGCCCCGGTTTCAGCGTGCCATTTTCAACATCAACGATGGTCGCGCCGACGATCAACAATTGGTCAGGGCGGTCATTGGCGGTCGGTATATTTAACGGCCACAAAATACCGACAAACAAATAAGCGCCCGTAAGAATGAGCAGCGCAAGAAGCGACTTTCCGATGATTTTAAGAAGTTTTTTCACTGAAAACCCTCACTAAATATGTTTTATTTTTCAAAGTGGGTGCCCAGCACCAATTGTTCAATGGGCTACTGTTGGGTGCGAACCACCAGTACTTGATTGGCCTCCCGGGCAGGCGATTCGCCTGCATCATGTGACCCCGCAACAGAAAAACTGACCAAAATCATCAGAAATACCTTCAAAACACGCTGTCATTCGCCGATTTAGCAGAAAGATTAGCAGAACATCACTGGCCACTTTACAGGCTCGAGCGGCACTGCTAAAGCTCCGGTTATCAGGGTCAATCTTCATCATGTGGAGGCCACTATGGGCATGAAGATTCTTACAGGCAATGCCAATCCCGAATTGGCAGAAGCTATCGGGGCTTATCTCAATATTCCGCTCGCAAAAACGTCAGTAAAGCGTTTTTCTGATCAGGAAGTTTTTGTTGAGATCCACGAAAACGTTCGCGGCGAGGATGTTTTTCTGGTTCAGCCAACCAATTTCCCCTGTAATGACCATATGATGGAACTGCTGGTATGCATTGACGCGCTCCGGCGCGCGTCTGCGCGCAGAATTACCGCTGTTATCCCCTATTTCGGCTATGCCCGCCAGGACAGAAAACCCGGCCCGCGCACGCCAATTTCGGCTAAATTGGTTGCTAATCTGATCACCACCGCTGGCGCTGACCGCGTGCTGACCATGGACCTGCATGCAGGTCAAATTCAGGGCTTTTTCGATATCCCCACCGACAATCTGTATGCCATGCCGGTATTGGTGCGTGATCTGAAAGAAAAATACACAAGCCGCGAAATGACAATTGTGTCGCCTGATGTTGGCGGCGTGGTGCGGGCAAGGGCCTATGCGAAACGTGTGGATGCGCCGATCGCCATCATTGATAAACGCCGCGAACGTGCCGGTGTTTCCGAAGTGATGCATATTGTCGGCGAAGTGGCTGGCACCCACTGTATTTTGGTAGATGATATTGTCGACAGCGCAGGCACGCTGTGCAATGCCGCTGAGGCGCTGATGAGTGCCGGTGCAAAATCGGTATCGGCCTATGTGGCACACGGCGTCCTGTCAGGGCCGGCATACGAACGCATTAACAACAGTGTCATGGATGAGCTGGTGATTACTGACACCATTCGCCCGACCGAGAATGTTCGCAACAGCAAGAAAATTCGCCCGGTAACGGTGGCCCCGCTGCTGGCGGAAGCCATGAACCGCATTGCGCACGAAACCAGCGTTTCCAGCCTGTTCGATTAGACTTTATCTTTGCTGAACTAACTCCGCAGACCCAGAAACCGGGCAGTAAAACCGATTGTGTTCATATAGCCATGCGCCAGGATTTGCGGCAGCAGGTTTTTCCTGCCGATCCAGACATAAAATAATCCAAGACCAAGACCAATTGCGCCAGTAACAACAAAACCATACAGGCCTTGATAATAGGCGTGGCGGTAGCCGAAAAATACCGCTGCCACGACCACAGACACCAAGGTCGCAGCAGTAGAACCACCTAAAAAAGATCCGAAGCGATTGATAATGAAGGCCCTGAACAGCATTTCCTCAAAGAAGGCACCGTGAGTCCAGACTAAGACCATCCACAACAGATACATGGGCACATCGCCTTCGATGTTCCCAAACCGGTTGCTGGGATCAGCCTTTTCAAAAAACTGTTCCGCGATTTCGCCGCCTATGACGCCGAAGGCTACAATGACGCCGAAGGCCGCGCCGGACCAAAGCAGTGTTTTGCGCCAGCTTTCGGGTTTTTTGAAGCCCAGGTCTGCCCAACCCATGCCGCGTGCGCGCAGCCGCCATGTGGCAAAGGCCATTGCAGTAAATGTGGAAATTGGTCCGGCATATTTGATGGTGTAAAGCAGAAAGAACTGTTTCACCGCCACCAGAACCAGGATGATGATCAAGGCATCCAGAAGCGCTGACCAGTTCAAAGACAAGCGTTCTGGATCAGCATGTTCGCTGTTATTATTGGAAGTCATTTTATTTCCTCGCACCGCCCGCCCTTTGTTGGGCGTGGCTTATTATTATGGGCCTAACCTAGTGACAGCAGCCCATTATTTCAATAGTGCGGAAAATTTCACAAAAAAGCGCCGACCAATACGGCCAGCGCTTTGAACGTCCAGGCGGACCTTATCGTGCAGGCAGTCCCGCCCGGCATCACTCCCGAAGGAAAATCGGGCCGGGCACGTCGGCACCCGGATAAAGCTTTTTGATACCCTTGCGCAGGAAAGTAGCAAGCACTGGCGCCATGCGTACATCCTTCGATTGGCCGAGGAACGCATATTCACTGCCAGTGTAGGACCGGGTTCCAGTAAACTGCGGTACGATTGCGGTGGATACCTTTTCGCTGGCAACTGTTTTGCCGCTGGCATCAACCAAACTAATCCGCCCGCTCATGCGTGTGTTGAACGACTTAAACTTCGCCAATGAATAATTGCTGGCATAAAATTTATCAATCTCCACGACCAGTCTGTGGGCTTTGTTATGGGTTTTTACTTGAGCCAGGCTGTATGTGGCCATGGCTTCCACAAGGGCGGACACTGAAAAGTCTTCCACCTGCGGGATCAAACGCTCGGTGCCAAACTCGGTGCCTGAAAACCGGGTGACATTAACGATACTGTTTGGAATGCGGTTCGCCCCTTCCTCGCGGTATTTTCTGAAGAAAGCTTCTCGCTTTTTCTCCATAATATTCAGCCGCGCCAGATTTTTCTGAATGAGCGGCGAAAAATTTACTTCAACGTCTGCAGCGACGGCGGGCTGCGCCGCACCAAAGCCAAGCAACAGGGTTGTCAAAATAAACAGTTTAGACAGTCTCATGAGGGCCTCCTCCAAGATTACAGCGACAATAACAGTATCACCGTTAACCTATTAAGCGATCCTAACTGAACCGATGATGAACAGTTCGCAGGACCCACATAATTTGGCCGGGTAATTTGACCGGGTAATTTGATCGGGATCAAACGCCCTAAATGTATCTTGGCACGGTTTGAAACTGGCACGGTTTAATCATGCAAACCGCTTGCATTTGGGCGGGATACAGGCTAAACCGCGCCGACTCGTCCGGGACCGCCCGTTCGGGCAATCCGTCCTTGCATCCCTGGAGGAAGTGACGGTCGGCAAGTGGATGGTCCATTTGACCGGTTCAAGTTTGGAGAAAGTGAATGGCTGACGTCATCACCATCGAAGCAGAAGCACGTGAACGGCTTGGCAAGGGAGCCAGCCGCGCAACACGTCGCGCAGGCTTCGTACCCGCTGTAATTTACGGCGACAAAAAAGACCCTGAATCAGTTCGAATCAAGATGAATGCTGTTGTACGGTTGTTGAACCGCGGCGGTTTCATGTCCCACACATACGAAATTATGGTGGACGGCAAGACAACAACGGTTCTGCCACGTGATTTGCAACTGCACCCGGTATCTGATGTGCCTATGCACATCGACTTCCTGCGCCTTGGTAAAGGTGCGACGGTAACAATGGCTGTGCCTATTCATGTTATCGGTGAAGAAGAATCTGTAGGTCTCAAGCGCGGCGGCGTGATCAACCACACCCGCCACGACATCGAGCTGAACGTCCCTGCGGACGCTATTCCTGAAGCAATCATAGTGGATGTGACCAACATCGATATCGGTGACGCGATCAAGATTTCAGAAATCGCCCTTCCTGAAGGTGTGGTTCCAACAATCACAGACCGCGACTTTACCATCCTCGCAATCGTTGCACCGAGCATACTGAAATCTGCTGGCACTGACGATGATGAGGAGGACGGCGAAGAAGGCGAAGACGGCGATGCAGCTGAAGGCGAAGCGGCCGAAGGCGGCGCTGAGGAATAACAGCGATAGTCTTTGGCGGGGTACAGACTGTATCCTGCCAGATGTCTGTCAGCTGATGCCGGTAAGGTTGACCCAAAAAAGGGGTTTTTCATGAGACTTTTTGTTGGTCTTGGCAATCCAGGCAGCAAATATGAAAATAACCGGCACAATATCGGATTTATGGCGGTGGACGAGATTATCCGTCGCCATAATTTTTTGCCCGGTCAAAAGCGTTGGCAGGCGTTGACATTCGAAGGCCGGATGAGCTCTGAGAAAATTCTTGTCCTGAAA
Source organism: Alphaproteobacteria bacterium (assembly GCA_021774775.1). GTDB lineage: Bacteria > Pseudomonadota > Alphaproteobacteria > Sphingomonadales > Kordiimonadaceae > Kordiimonas. The sequence goes on from JAJFIT010000048.1 coordinate 14,969, forward strand.
CCACAGACATTCGTGAATGAAAGTGGGCGTTCAGTCGGCGAAGCCATGCGGTTTTTCAAACTGAACCCAGCGGACGTTGTGGTTTTTTATGACGAGCTGGATGTGGCGTTCGGCAAGGTCAAGGCCAAGCTGGGCGGCGGCAGCGCGGGCCATAACGGCATCAAGTCAATTGCCGCCCATATAGGCCCCGATTTCGAGCGGGTGCGGCTGGGCATTGGCCATCCGGGCGACAAGGCGCGTGTCCACGGCCATGTGCTGGGTGATTTTGCCAAGGCGGAGCTGGACCAGCGCGACGACATGATCAGCGCGGTAGCCGCAGAAGCCGAATGGATGGCAAGCGGCGACAGGGCGCGGTTTTTGACCGAAGTAGCGGGCCGCATTAATCCGCCTCGGCCAGGCAGCGGCAAAGGCTCAGATTCGTCTGTGCCCGATTCGTCTGTTATTGACAAAAAACCACAGCCCGCAAAGCAACCTGTCCAAGCAAACAAGGACAGGCAAGGCGCAGATGACACTGGCGGCGGCGTTATGGCCGGGGCGCTTAAAGCGCTGGCAGACAAATTAAAGGGTGAGAAATAATGGGTTTCAAATGTGGCATCGTCGGATTGCCGAATGTGGGTAAATCAACGCTTTTCAATGCGTTGACCAACACCGCGAGTGCGGCGGCGGAAAACTACCCTTTCTGCACCATTGAGCCCAATGTGGGCAATGTACCGGTACCGGATGACCGCCTGTTCAAACTCGCTGACCTTGCCAGCTCAAAAGCAATTCTACCGACGCAGCTTTCGTTTGTGGATATTGCAGGTCTGGTGCGCGGTGCCTCCAAAGGCGAAGGATTGGGCAACCAGTTCCTGGCCAACATCCGCGAGACCGATGCCATCTGCCATGTGCTGCGCTGTTTCGAGGACGACGACATCACCCACGTGGATGGCCGCGTAGACCCGGTTTCTGACGCCGAAACCATCGAACTTGAACTGGTCTTCGCCGACCAGGACAGCCTTGAGGGTCGCATTCACGGCCTGGGTCGCAAAGTGCGCGGCGGCGACAAGGAAGCCATCCTAACCATGAAAATGATCGACAAGGTGTTGCCGCTCCTTAAAGATGGCACCCCGGCCCGCAAGGTGGAAGTGGACAGCGAAGACGAGGAACGCGCGCTCAAGGAGCTGCAGCTGCTGACATCAAAACCGATCCTGTATATCTGCAACGTAGACGAGGACAGCGCCGCCACCGGCAATGAGTTTTCAGCCGCGGTTGAGAAAATGGCCGCAGAATTAGGCGCAGGCTGCGTGGTAATCTCGGCGGCTGTGGAGGCCGAAATTGCCCAACTGGACGACGAAGCGGAAAAGGTCGAGTTTCTCGAAACTCTGGGCCTGGGGCAAACAGGCCTCGCCCGTGTTATTCGCGCAGGCTACGACCTGTTGCATCTGGTCACTTACTTCACCGTTGGCCCCAAGGAAGCGCGCGCATGGACCATCACAACCGGCACCAAAGCACCGGCTGCGGCAGGCGTAATCCATACGGACTTTGAAAAAGGCTTCATCCGCGCGGAAACCACGGCTCACGACGAATATGTGGGTAATGGCGGCGAACAGGGGGCGAAGGACGCCGGCAAAATGCGACTGGAAGGCAAGGACTATGTGGTTAAAGACGGCGACGTGCTGCATTTCCGCTTCGCCACCTGATCAACGCAGGACGCACCAATTTAGGATCAGAACCCGGTGCTTTGGTCTTCTCCAGTTCAGGTAAAGGGAAGGGCCGAAAGGAGACAGGCGCGACAATCAAATGTTGGGTTTTGGCGCGCGGAAAGCTTTCAACAGATAAGGCACAGCCCCCTGAAGATATAGCAAAATCGGGGTCAGGATAAGCCACAGTATGCCGCCGCCCAGCCCGTCCAGTAGCGCAGTGACCCCGAGCATAATAGACGGCGAAAAAAACCAAAATCCACGTCGATGACCAGGGTGTTTTCCAGCTTTCCTCCTGGACCGATAAAGCAAGCTTTGCAGCAATATCCCGACAAGCCAGGTTGAAACGCCAAACAAAAATAAACCGACAAAAACGTCCGTCCCGGGGCGCATTTCAAACCAATTGTTGCTGGCGGAAATCACGCCAAAAAAGGTCGGCATAGTGGCCGTCAGCGACACAAAACCACAGTTGATAATATGCATGCGCCGCACCGAGCCAGTGGCAACACTTATTCTATCGCTATAACTGAACCAGATCATGCCAACGCTAAGTAATTGCAAATTCAGAACAATTTCCCACCATAGCCGCGACCGATTGAGACCCTGAGT
>JAJFIT010000049.1 GCA_021774775.1 Alphaproteobacteria bacterium
TAACGGCGGGCAGGGCAGCGGCAAATCAACGCTGGCGTTGTTTCTGAAGTTGCTTCTGGAAGAAGGGTACGGCCTGAGTACGGTGGTTATCTCACTTGATGACCTGTATCTGACCCGCGCAGAGCGCATTGCGCTGGCCGAAGCCCGTCACCCACTGCTGGCAATGCGCGGCGTGCCGGGTACCCACGATGCCGCGCTGGGAATGCGGCTGCTGGACCGGTTGGCGAACGATGACGGCGGAGGCGTTCGAATGCCCCGTTTTGATAAAGCACGCGATGACCGGTCACCACAAGCCGATTGGCAGGCGGTTACCGGCCCGGTGGATATAATTCTACTCGAGGGCTGGTGTGTTGGCGCGCGACCACAGTTGGCGGCGGCGCTGGCCGCGCCTGTGAACCAGCTGGAGCAAGACGAAGACCCAGACGGCATTTGGCGGCGCTATGTTAACGCACAACTGGCGGGGCCTTATGCCAAGCTTTTCGCAAGGCTCGATCATTTGATCATGCTGAAGGTGCCCAACTTTGAATGCGTCGCGGCGTTCCGGTCGCTTCAGGAAAGTAAATTGCGGGAGAAGGTGGTTGAGGGACAGGGTGACGGTGCTGGTCTGATGGACGATGCGGCCATTAAACAGTTCATTATGCATTATGAACGCCTGACCCGGCACATGTTGGCGGAGATGCCTGGCCGCGCTGATGTGATGCTGGAGCTGGATGAGAACCAGCAGATAACGGCGATGACGTTTCGCTGATTGTGTAGGCGCTATGTAGGGCGTAGCGCCCTCTGTCGACAAACCTGCGTTTGTATTTAGGTGTTGTCGATGAGGCCGAGGGCACCAAGAATGCGCCATGCGGTAGAAATATTTAACTTGCCCGAACCGCGTTCCAGTTCGATGACAGCCACATGAGAACAGCCTGCAATGGCCCCCAGTCTTTTTATACTGATGCCTTCTTGCTTGCGCTTTGCTTTTGCGCGCCCACCGAGGATTTTTAGGTCAGGAACTTTCTCTATCAAATAAGGGGTAATGTCGATTGAATCAGTCATAAAGCTGGCTCCATTTCTCCTCAACCGTTGCCCGAAATTGGTACAACCTGTCTTCACTCAGTGGCAGCTTGCCGTTCAATCCGGCGTGCAGCTGCTTCTTACGTTTCTTGATGTCCGCGAAAGCGAGATTGATTGCGCTCCCCGTGAGACGAAGGCTTTTACCAATTTCGATCAACACGTCTTTTGTATAGGCTTGCCATTGCAAGCGCCTGCCGTTCAATTGCAAACCAAAAACAGTGCTGTAGCCTTGGCCGCCGTATATATATGTGTTGAGCACGTCATAGATGGGCGACAGCCGTAAGCCTGCACCGGTTTCAAGCAGGCTCCAGTTTTTCAGGTGGCAATCTGTATTGCCGATGATCAAGAAGGCAATCAGGCGTTTGAACAGGGTGAAGGCATCAAGGGTCGGGTTCTCAGAATATTGCAGCGCATCATACAACGCCTCATAGTCAACATTATATTTGTTTCTGCGGTCTCGGCCCAGCGGCACACCCAAAACCTGGGAAAAATCTTCACAGCGCAATTTCGTTTCCGAAGGCCCGTCATACACACGGTCAAATCGCTCAACAATCAGGCCGGGTTGGTCAATGTTTTTGACAAGGCCCCTTTGGGCTCGATTGATGGTGTCACCGGGCAGTAGATGTTTGGCCAACGCCAACGCTGCAGCTTCATTGCCCACCAGATCAGGCAGGTCTTCGCGCGCAAATTTGGCAATATAGGGTGCTGGGCCACCTGTGGCTGCCGGCACAAAAGACCGCCCGGACTTTATGCACAAGAGTTTTGCCTGAACACCGGAAATTGTGCGCCTGTTATGGGCAATAGCCCTTGTGGTGGGGTCTGCTGAAGAATGAAGGTCGATTTGAGGGCGGATGCCATCTGCGGGCTCAATGCCAACTGCGCCTATACAGTCGCCGCCAAAGGCAAGCAGAAGGCCAAAATCGTCTTCCTCTTCGGTGTCCGCGATTGCTTCCTGTCTTGCTCTTAGCCAGCCTTCAGGAGCAAGGTTACTGAAAAAGGGATGAACGCCAACTTCCGAGACATGTTGGCCAACAGCTCTTGGTAGGGCGCACGCAATTTCAGGTGCGCCGTCGTCATATGTAAACATCGAGCCGGACGCGCCGTGCTCCGCAAGGGTGCCTGCGCGTTCTCCTTTATAGGTGACGATTGCTGTTCTTAACGTTTCCATGGTATCAATATCCATACCTTTAGTAATTTAGGTTAGTTTATGGTATCTATTTTGATACCAGTCAAGATATTAGTATTGATTATGATACCAATTATGATCATAAATAGATAATAGTATCATTATCGATACCAATTATGTGAGTTGTACAATGAAACAGCGTGCAATCATAGACCTAGCCATTCTGGCGGTAGTGTTCTGGGGCGTTTGGTCGCTGCGGTTTTTCGGTGTTGCCAACATCGGCTTATGGACCATGCTGGCGGGTGTTGGCGTTGGCCTGATGCTGCTAAAACTGAGGGGGCAATCGTTCGCTTCCATCGGGCTGGTGCCGTGGTCGCAGGGTAGAGACAAATTATGGCCCAAGACGCTGGGTACGCTTGCTGTTGTTGGCTTGGCAACGATTGGCGGGGCCATTGTGTTTATATCGCTGTTGGGCCCTTTGCAGGCCTCGCCTGCGATGACGGAGCAACCGGACACAATCGGGCTGTTTCTGTTGGATATTTTATTGGGCGTATGGGTCGGCGCGGCGCTGGGCGAAGAAATATTCTTCCGGGGGCTGCTGCTAGGTAAGTTCCGGGTGCTTTTCTCTGGCGCAAAGTCAGCGACTGTATATGCAATAGTTGCACAAGCGGTGTGGTTCGGCGCGGGCCATGCCGGGCAAGGCCTTACCGGCATCGTCCTTGCTGGGTTTATCGGGCTGTGTCTGGGCTTTTATTATATCCACCGCACGCCGGGCAACCTGTGGCCAATGATCATCGCTCACGGGCTGGCCAATACGTTTACGCTGACATTAAGCTTCGTGCAGTCAGTTGCCGCTGGCTAATCACTTTTCCCGGGTTGATTTTGGGCCAAAATGGCATCCACATGGCTCTCCGCCGTGCTCAGGATAAGGCTGCGCCAGTCGACAATGCCGGAATGACTGGCGACAGGGTGCCGGGTTAAGCCAATAAATCCGTGCAACAATGCCCAAAACCCAAGTGCGGTTTCCTGAATTTTGGCAGGCCTGCTGCCTTCAGGCAGGAAAAGAGCGGCATGACGCAGTAGTTTTTTATAGGCCGAATGGGCGGCAGCCTGCGCCGTATCACCGGGAAGATAACTGGCATCGCTGTCGCCGAAAAACAATCGGTAGTGCGCGGCATGTTCCGCCGCGAAATCAATGTAAGCGCTGGTGGATGCCATCATTGCTGCCTTGGGGTCTTCGGTGACGTTGCCGGTTTCCATGGCCGCAGACACCATATCAGCAGCCTCTGTATAGAGCGCATCCAGAATGCCCTGCTTGCCTTTGAAGTGGCTGTATATACCAATGGTTGACATCTCCGCGCGGCCCGCGATTGCGCGTACGCTCAACGCCGCCGCGCCGCCTTCAAGAAACAGGGCAGAGGCCGCATCCAATATTTTCTGTTTTGTGTCTTTCATCATTCAGCCTTTGTCATATCCGAGTGCGGACTATAGCAGGAGTTGACAAAATATAACACTGTTATATATACCGCTATAACAGTGCTATAAAACAACTGCCGTAATCTTGTCCAACCTTCATGAAAAAAGCATTTGGTAAGGCAGACGGAAATTTGGAGAGATAAGCATGGCGACCCATTCACTTGAGGCAGACTATCTGATTATTGGCAGTGGTGCCGTGGGTATGGCATTCGCTGATGTGCTACTCGCCGAAACTGATGCCTCAATCATCATTGTCGACCGGCACCATAAGCCCGGTGGCCACTGGAATGATGCCTATTCGTTTGTAACCCTGCACCAGCCATCCGCCTATTACGGTGTGAACTCGCGCGAACTTTCCAAAGGCCGCAAGGACGAAGTGGGCCTGAACCAGGGCCTGCACGAGCTGGCCTCGGGCGCGGAAGTCAGCGCCTATTTTGACCAGATTATGAAGCACCAGTTTCTGCCCAGCGGGCGGGTTCAGTATTTCCCCATGTGCGAATACCAAGGCGACGGCAAGTTTTCCTCGCGCATGTCCGACGACAGTTACGAGGTTAAAATCAACAAGAAAACCGTTGATGCCACCTATTTCAAAACTTCCGTGCCTTCGACCCACACGCCCAGCTACACAGTGACGGACGGCGTGAAAATGCACCCGCTGAACGACCTGCCAAACATGGACAAAAAGCCATCAGCCTATGTGGTTGTGGGCGGCGGCAAGACCGCGATTGACGCTTGCTTGTGGCTGCTGGAAACTGGCACCAACCCTGACGATATCCGCTGGATTATGCCGCGCGACGGCTGGTTGATCGACCGGGAAAACACCCAGCCAACCGAGGAATTTTTCACCCGCACCATTGGCGCGCAGGCCAACCAGATGGAAGCCATCGCCGGGGCCACATCTATTGAAAACCTGTTTGACCGGCTGGAGACGAGCGGTGTGCTGTTACGCATTGACCCAACCGTGCGCCCGAAAATGTACCACGGCGCAACCATCAGCCGCGACGAAGTGGCTGAACTGCGCCGGATCAAAAACATCATCCGCCTCGGCCGCGTGAAGCACATTGAAACCGACCAGATTATATTTGAACAAGGCACGCTGCCGTCCGACGCCGATGCTCTGTATATCGATTGTTCCGCCCGCGCGGTGCCGGTAACCGAACAGTTCCCGGTTTTTGATGGTAACCTGATCACCGTGCAAACCGTGCGCACCATTCAGCCGGTGTTTTCCAGCGCCTTCATCGCCCATGTGGAGGCCACTCGCGATGACGAAAAAGAGAAGAACAATATCTGCACGGTTGTGCCGCTGCCGAACGCAGACACCGACTGGATTGTGGTGACGGCGGGCTTGATGCTCAACCAGTTCCAGTGGTCGCAGGACAAGGAACTGCGCAACTGGATAGCTGGCAGCCGTCTTGATGGGTTCAGCAAAATGGTGCAGTCGGTCGATAAGGGCGATACGGAGAAAATGGCGATTTTGATGCGCATGCGCGACAGCGCGATGCCCGCATTGGCCAAGTTGCAGCAATTTATCGCCGAGATTAACGAACAGGCAGCGTGAGGATTGCGGCTTAACTTCCATCTGGGTGCTGCAGTATCAGTTGCACCCGGACGCGCATGCTCGTATTAACGACTGGTACCTCATGGAAAGGGAACTGCAGTGATCAATACGGCTGACCAAAAATTATTCATGTCTCTTGTTTCTGCCATTGCGCTTATGGTGTTGGTGGCATTTGCTGCGACAGCAAGCGAGGAAGACGGGTTCGTGACCCCGTTTTTGCCGACAGCCGATGTGATGGCGGACGTGGATAAAACCCTTGCGATTGCCAAGGCCAACGGCAAGTTGGCGCTGATCGTCATGGGGGCAACCTGGTGCCACGACAGCCGCGGCCTTGTGAAGCGGTTCCGCGCCGATGGTATTGCCCCAACCCTCGATGCGAACTATGAAACGCTGTATGTGGATGTGGGCCACCTGGACCAGGCCCGCGCGGTGAACCAGCGTTTTGGCATGCCGTCTATATATGCAACCCCTACCGTGATGATCGTAGACCCGGAAACCGGCACGCTGAAGAACAGTAAAACCATGCATCTGTGGCGTAATGCAGACAGCATCAGCCACGATGTTACCAAACAGTATTTTGTTGACGAGGCGATACAGGCGCGCGCACCCGCCGTGAAAGTGGGCGCGATTTTGGCCAGCTACTACGGCGCGATCAACGCCTTTGAAAACGCCCAGGCGGCGCGGCTGGTGAAGGGTTACGATCTTATCGGCCCGCAACTTGCGCTTGGCCCCGGCAACTACCCGGACGGGTTTGAAGCCCTTTGGGGTGAAGTGCGCGGCTTTCGCTATAAGCTGACCGACGACCTGTTGGCCCTGCGCGCGCAAGCGGAAGAATTGGCCGCAGAAGGCATTAACGAACCGCTGGAGTTCCCCCATTACCCAGAATTAAGTTGGGAATAGGCCCTGACTGGGGATAAACGATTCGCGAATTTCAGGAGCCCAATATGGAAGACGGAACAGCATATAATTGGGCCCTTGTTGCTGCTGGTGTTGTGGGCTGTATCGTTGCTGTGTTCCACGGCATCGTCATGCAAAAACTGATGGTTCGGCCTTTCCTGAGCGCAACTGAATTAGCAGAGAGTTCGCGCCGGTTGGTGCCGCTGCTGCTGCATTTCAGCACGCTTTTCTGGTTTTTGGGCGGCGTGGTTCTGATTATTGTGCCCTTGTTTGCAGATGCATCTGCGGTGGTAACCACATCCATTTTTGTCGGCGCGATGTACACCTTTGGTGCCGTCGGTAATTTCTGGGGCACGAACGGAAAGCATCCGGGCTGGATGTTGCTTGCCCTATCAGTTGCCTTGATCGCGTACGGTACGCCGCCGCTGGCTGGCTAACTCTCAAATATTACCAATCGAACTACCCGAGTATGATAGATTAAATCTATCAATGGTTGGCAGGTAATCTGCCTATGCAAACCAGCAGTATCCCTTAAATAAAAGCCTTACTGATCAAGGCGGCGGCGTCGCCGTTTAAAGGGGAATTCACATCATGAATAGATTGCTAAAATCCGTTGGCGCCGCGCTTCTGTCGTTACTCATTGTCTGGTTACCTGCGTCGGCAAGCGACACCCAGCTGTGGAATGCGTTTGCGATCAATGGCCCGGTTAACGATGACAGCAAACTGCTTGTGTGGTTCGACGGCCATGCCCGTTCGCGCGATAACATTAGCGATTTGGGGGTGTCGATTATTCGCCCGGCGCTGGGCTGGCGCGTGAGCAGCAAGCTGTCGCTGTGGGCCGGTTACGCCAGCGTGGTTGCCCGGCGCGAAAATGCGCCGAACCTGCGCGAAAACCGTATCTGGCAGCAAGCAACTTTCCCGCTGGGACAGCTTATGGGCGGCAGCTTGTCCGGGCGCACCCGGTTGGAGCAGCGCTTTGCCGACCGGGGCAGTGACACCGGCTGGCGCATCCGCCAGTTCGTGCGCTTTGCCCGGCCTTTCGACGACACCAAATATTCCCTCATTGCCTGGAACGAACTGTTTGTTGGCTTCAACGATACCGATTGGGGCGCACGCGCTGGGTATGACCAGAACCGGACATTTATCGGCGCTGGGTGGCAGGTGGCCGACAAGGTGCGGCTGGAAGGCGGCTATCTGTTGAACCATATCAACCGCGACGGTCCGTCGAACACCACCAACCATGTGATTTCGCTTGGTATATTTGCAGCCCTTTAAAACCGTATAGAACCGACACCAAATTGTGATGCCGGTGGTTATCTGTTGATTAGGCCTGTAGTTCGGCGAAAATCTCATCGAGAATTTTGTAACCGCTGCCCCAGCCGTTATCCATACCGGCCATTGCGCCTGCGAAACATTCAATTTCTTCTGCTGTGGCGTCCATGGGTATTTGCGACAGGCTGACGGTTGTTTTGCCCGCGTTTTCGGTGAAGGTGACGGTGGTCAATAGGGTGCGCGGCCAATTGGGCATCATCGGGTTGGCGACAATATTCCAGTCACCGTCAGTGGACGAATGGTGCCACACCATGCGCACTGCTGGCGTCACCTCTGTGAAGGCCATTTTGCTGCACATGGATTTGTCGCCCCACTTCATTTCATTGAGCCAAACACCACCCGGGCGCAGGTCAAATTCGTGGATGATTGTCTCAACACCGGGGCCGTACCAGCGCGCCAGAAGTTCCGGGTCGGTCCATGCTTTCCACACCATGGAAAGCGGGGCGTCAAAAATACGGTCAAATTTATACTCAGGTAAATCTGTCATCGGGTGCTCTCTGCTTTTCAAGTTTTATCGGGGGTTTGCTTCAGGGTGTCTGTTTCATTTGGGCCAGCACGGCGTCCAGCTGGTCAAAGCTATTGTCCCAGAAGGCACGAAATTCGGTCAGCCATGCAACAGCAGCCATCATCTCCTGGGCTTTCAGGCGCGCGGGCCGACGCTGTTCGTCGATGTCGCGCTCCACCAATCCGGCGCGTTCCAGCACTTTCAGGTGCCGCGACACTGCTGGTTGACTAATCTCAAACGGCGCGGCCAGCTGGTTCACCGATGCCTCACCTTTGGTTAATTGCATCAAAATGGTGCGCCGGGTCGGGTCTGCCAGTGCGGCAAATACCGCATCCAGGTTGGGTTGTTTTTGTATATAACCAAGTTGTTCCATAATAATATTGTTATATAAAGGTTACCACCATGTCAACAAATATTGGAACGGCCCGCAGTTTGTGGAAAAATGCGGCCGTCCGCCTAGGGGTTGCTTTGATGTGGTTTGCCGACGCCGCAGCTCAAATAGGCCCTCAAGCTATCGGTATAAAAATGATCCCACCCGGTAACACAGATATCGAAGCACAGAAGGTCAGGGGTTAGCCCGACGTGTCTCATTGTGATGGTGGTGCCGCCGTCCGCTTCATCAATGCGCCAGATAATGCGCGTGCCAAGCCATTCAGTTTCAATTTCCTTTGGCTGTCCTTCGTGCTTGTGAGAGGCCTCGATACATAAAAGTTCAACATATTTCCCCGGCACTAGTTTGACGGCTTCGAACGTCCAAAAAGAAACACTCGGTGGAAAACAAAATTTGGCCGGGTCTCCAACTTTTTGGATTGTACCCTCGGGGTTGGTCCACCAGTGATTGAACCCGGTTGTTAACGCCGCGTAAGCAGATTCGGCATCTGCTGTAACAGCGATAGTGCGATTGAATGCAGTCATAGCAATTCCCTTTCATTTGCGTGTCGGATTACCAGTGGCGAGGCATAGTATTGGCGTAGCCTGGCAGACAGGCAATCCTCGCTTTCCATGCAGCGAGGCGCGGGTAGCGGTTGTCGGTTTTGCTGAACCCGAGAGCGCCCATAATGTCAGCCTTTGTGTCGGTGGCTCGCTCAACCAACCGCACTTCCGGAAAGGCAACCGCGTCAGCGGCAGTGGGTGAGTGACCAGCAAGAAAATCTCGGTCATCAAGAAGGGTTTCCAGAAAGTCGAACTCGGTGTGCATGGCGTCTGCAGCTGTTTTTAAAGCGGTATGGTAGCTGGTGCCTTTTGGCGTAAGCGGCTTGTTTTCCACTAATATTGGAAACAACAGCTCATTGCCTGCTGCGCGTAAATAGTCACAGCATTCCAACGTGGTTTGCCATATTTCGGCGGTTTCGGTCAGGGTATGACCGAAAAGCGGTTTTTCGGGATATGCTGCGTCGAGCCATGCCAGGCAACCGATGGAATCGCGCACGGTGATGCCGCCGTCTTGCATTACAGGAACGGTACCGCGTGGGTTCAGTTTTAGAAAGCCGGACGATTTAAGTTCGCCTTTTGACGCTTCAAGATATCGGGTTTCGTATGGTAGTCCCTTGAAGGCGAGGCCCAACAGCACCCGCCATGCACGCGGGGCGCCGCTAACGCTGTGAACGATTATAGTCATTGTTTCTGTCCTAATTCTTGTGATCGAATTTTCTGATTGGTCAAAAATTAACACTTTGGTATGGTTTCACAAGTAGGCAGAATTTTCGTGTATAGTATTATTTTCAATACCATTGTTTTAAAACAATTACTTAATGGAGAAAATAACTAAAATGAAGCAAGAAAATCCACCAAGGAAGTTTCAGGAAAATGACAATCCACAGTGTCCTATGCCAGATATTGCGCAGTTGATTGGTGGTAAATGGAAGCTGATAATTCTGCAAATTCTGATCTTTCAGGGAACCAAGAGATTTAGCGAATTGAAACGGGCAATTGAGGGTGTGACGCAAACCATGCTCACGCAGCAATTGCGCGCTTTGGAGCGTGACGGGCTGGTCAGCCGGAAGGTTTATCCTGAGGTGCCGCCGCGTGTGGAATATAGCGCAACGCCAAAAGGTCGCGACCTGACGCTGGTGTTTCAATCCATGCACGACTGGTGGGTCAGGAACGAATAAGGTCTGAAAGTGGTTTAGCCTGAACTAAGGCAAAATAACGGTTTGGCCGATATCGATGGCGCGGAACGCATCCGGTGCCAGCCCTTCGCGTAGCCTCGCGGCGGCAAGGCGGCGCGGTGGGTCCATTGGTTCTTCGGCGGTTAGCGCGTAAGTACCCCAATGCATGCCTATGGACTGCAGCGCGCCGATATCACGGTGGATCATCACCGCTTCATCCGGGTCAACATGGTAGGTTTTCATGAAGGCACGCGGATCGTAGGCCCCGATAGGGATAAGCGCCAAGTCAACCGGGCCGTTTTTCGCGCCGATTTCCTTGAATTGCAACGGGTTATAGCCGGTGTCGCCTGCAAACCACAGGCTTTTGTCGCCGATGGTCAGGTGCCAACTGGCCCACAGGCTCTTGCGCCGGTCATACAGGCCGCGCGCAGACCAATGCTGGGAGGGTTGGGCTTCAATGCGCAAGTTGGGGCCGGTGCGAACCGGGTCGGCGATCTCCCACCAATCCAGTTCCTGCACCCTGTTTGCCTCTATCCCCTGATCAAGAAACCAACTGCGAAGTTTTAGCGGCACAAAATAATAGGGGCGATTGCCCAGCAATTTGACCGCAGTATCGTCCAGATGGTCAAAGTGATTGTGGCTGATGATGACAAAATCTATTGGCGGCAACAGGCTATAGTCAACAACATGTGGCACATACCGTTTGGGGCCAGCAAAGGAAACCGGCGAGGCCCGGTCGCTGAAAATCGGGTCGGTCAGAATGCTCAGTCCCTGATACTGGATCAGGAAAGTTGAGTGACCCAGCCAGCTAACCTGCAGCGTGTCCGATGGGTTGTTTACCCGATCAATCTCCAGCATCTGAAAAGGGACGTCTCCAGCGGTTGCTTCGTGGTCTGCCCATTTTTCATCGTCGAACAGGCGCAGCCGAATGAAGGAAAAGAATGTTTTGTTGGGGTCGGTGATGACTGTGTTTTTAAAGCCGCGCGTGGTGTGGTGCGCCGGTGCGCCGTCAATGGCAATATCCCGCGGCGTAACGGTGCATGAAGCCACCAGCGCCGCGCCGAGCAACAAGATAATGGTTTTTCGGGCAGTCACAAGTTTCATATATCCGGCCATGGTGTCATCAATAGCTTGTCTACGAAGTTGGAGTAAAGATGGATTTGTGTTTTGTGTTCGGTGGCAGGAAAAAGTGATTAACCAGCCAGAACTGGCCAACTAGAACTGGCCAGTTAGAACTGGGTGGTAACTTCAAACCGAACCGTTGAGCCAAACGCCCGGCGCTGCAACTCCGAACCGGTGAAGTTGCCGCCCCTGTTGGTGTCGAAGAAGAAACGGTCGCGGTTGAAAGTGTTACCAGTAAAGCGGAATACATCCAGTTTCATTTTCACGCCGAAAAATCGTGTGGTTTCAACGTAAGCGTTGAAGCGATACGGGCCTTTGAAATCCAGCCGTTCGTTGCCGAAAAAGTTGCTTTCTTCAAATCCGCCTTCCATATCAAGACCCCACGAGAACTTTTGCTTGATCAAATCGTGGCGGAACTCAAAGCGGAAAAATGTTTCGTTGATTCTGGTCAGAGGACGGTCCCGTCCGATGATCTCGTCAAACAGGCTGCTTTTGCGCCATACGTAAAAGGCTTCGAACCGTCCACCGGGCAACATGAAATCCAGTGGAAGCACCAAATCGCCTTCCACTCCGTAAAAGGTGGCAGAGCCCGCGTTGCCAAGACCAAAGGAGCCGGGCTGTAGTTCTGTTTGTTCAAGCACATCATTGCGCCATTCGTAAAACGGGGTAATGACAAGCGACCCCTTGGCGTTGAAGCGCCAGTCAACCGAGCCTTCAAGCCGCCAGGTCTGGTCGGGGCTAAGTTGAGGGTTGCCCGCCAGAACCCGATCATCACCGGCATCGTTTGAGGCGGCAAAGTCCTCGAAGTTCAACTGGCCGACGCTGCGGCTGGCGCGCAGTTGAAACTGCAGGTCGTCGCGCGCGTTATAGGTAACATTCAGCGTAGGTTTGATGAATTTAAAGGTCTGGGTATTGTCGGCGTCTCCGGTCACCTTGATCCGGGAAAATTCAAAGGTCAGCCCGCCGTCGATAGTCAGTTTGTCGCCAGCCTGCCATACCAGATTGGCAAAGGTCTCTGCGCGAATTTCGGCCACTTTTACGTTGGCGGACGGCACGTCCAGCTCAACGGCACCGTTTTCGTCTTGCTGGGACAGGTTGAAGGTGCTTTTTAACTGGTTGTAGGCTACTTCGGCTCCAAACTCCGGCTTGAGCCGCGAACTGCCCACCTTGCTGTAAGTGCCGCGGAAGATAGATTCGGTCCGGTCCTGCGAAGTCTCGAAATCAGACAAGAACACCTGGGTGCCGACGGGTATTTCATCGGTAAGTAAACTTGTTCGGTCGCGCCAGCTTAACTGGGTAAGCCCGAGCAGGCGTATTTTCCACTTGTTGGCACCGGTTTTGGTCCAGTCTGCACCTAACTGGAATTCGGAAAAGTCCCTGCTGGCATCGATCAGGAGGAGGTTGTCAGGCGAACCATTCGGTAATCGGTTGTCGAAAGTGCCGCGGGAACTTACAGCGTCAAAAGTTTCAGTGCCGACGGTGGTGTTAATTACCAAACGGCCGCCAAAAAGGTCTTTGCCAGCTTCGCCGGTATACCAAAGCCATTTCATATTCTCTGGTCGACCCTGTTCAGAGCTGGAGGTCAGTGTGCCCGCAGCGTCAAATCGGCGAAAGCTGGTGGACCTTGGCTGACGCCTGAGCGCAGCATCTAGTTTGGAGCTGGTTTCCCAGCCAGCAAGCGTGGTTGAATAAGATGTTTCTGTCTGCGGACGAATTGAACCATCGTCTTTGCGCACCAGCCTGACGATTGATGTGCCGGTACTTGCACCGGCAATGCGTATCACATTGGCAACCACGGTTTGCCCGGCGGAATCGCTGGCACCAACGCCGCCTCGGATAACATCAATGCGCTCCACCTGCGCCGCTGGAATGCGTTGTAATACGTTGCGCAAGCCGTTTTTCGATCCGGGGCGCGCGCCGTCAATAAGTACGTTACCAGCTGTGCCGCCAAACCCGCGTGCGTCGCTGCCACCATCAAACGAAAAACCGGGCAAGCGTTCGACCATTTCAAAAGCATTTTGCGGCGCGAATTGACTAAAAAATTCTGCGTTGAATGACGATTTGGCTGCTGCGCCCGAGGCAACTGTTTCAGTTTGGGCCTGCGGGTCTTCATCGCTAATTTGATCGGCGTTTACCTGCGCCGATGCCAGCGCTATGGACGAAACCGAAAGTGCCAGAGCACTATAAATTGCGGCACGGCTCAAGCCGTTTAAAATTTTAGGTCGCTGTCGCATAGTCTTCCCGACTTTATCCTCATGTCTTTGATCGACTGAGGTTTTTTTATTCGATTGCCCCGCAAGGTTTTGCCCAGGTTTGGTATGGAGAAACCTGCGCTGTGCTTAGTCAGCAACCCCCCATTGGTCAACCGCTTGTTTATTAATGTTATAAAATTACATTAACCTTCAATCGCACTTTTGCCGCCATAAGATAGGTCTTATTCGATGAACCGTTCAGCTCGCAGGGTGAAGCGTTCAATCGAGAAAATTGGTGGCAATATCACATGTTCGTGAGGTTAAGGGCGGCGAGGCGCGCGAGGATAAAAACCGCGTCGACCTAGAACTGACTGGTGACTTGAAGCTGTATGGCGGGGCCGGGCGAAAAGCGCCGAAACTGCGAACCATCTGGCTGGTCTGCGCGGGTGGGGTCGAAGAAGAAGCGGTCGCTTTCGAAACGCCCGCCGTTAAACTCTTCAAATTCGAGCCGAATTTTCATGCCGAAATAGCGGGTGGTTTCTATGAAGGCGGTAAATCGGTCGTTGCCGCGGAAGAAATTGACTTCATCGACAAAGAATTTTGGCTCGGAAAACCGTCCTTCCAGATTTATGCCCCAGGCAATTTTGTGTGAGGTGATGTCTTGGCGAAAACGGAAGTTTAGCTTGCGGCGGTTCCGGTTACTGATGTTGCGTTCCTCCCCGATGATCTCGTCAAAAAAGCTGGTCCAGCGCCGCCGGTAGTTGGCTTCAATTTGCGAACCCGGCAGGATAAACCCAAGCGGTAGCACCACTTCAACATCGAGGCCGTTAAAGTTGGCAGACCCGGCATTACCGCGCCCTGACCCGCCTGACGGAAGAATAATTTGTTCCAGCACGTCGTCGCGGTGGGCAACAAATCCGCGAACATTTAGCGACCCACGTTCGTTGAAGCGCCAGTCAAGGCGGGCAGTAGCGCGCCAGGTTTTATCGGGCCGCAGTTCAGGGTTGCCTGCCAGTACCCGGTCAACACCCACATCGTTCGATGCGGCAAAATCGTCGAAATCCAGCTGGCCAATTTGACGCACACCGCGCACCTGCAATTGCACGCTGTCGCTGAAATTATAGGTGGCTGTCAGGGTCGGTTTAAAAAACTTGAATGTCTGGGTCGAGTTGGCGTCACCGGTCACCCGCAGGCGCGAAATTTCCCAGGTCAGGCCCCCGTCGATTGTCAGCTTGCCGCTGGCTTGCCAAATCAGGTTTGTGAAGGCCTCTGCCCTGATCTCTGCAACCTTGGCATTGGCGGAAGGAACGTCGATGTCAACAACGCCGCCTTCATCTTCCTCGAACAGATCAAGTGTACTGATCAACTGGTTGTAGGCCACTTCCGCGCCGAACTCGGGCTTGAGTTTGCTGGTGCCAACTTTTGCGTATGTGGTGCGCAAGATCGACTCGATGGTGTCGCTTTCGGCCTGCGAATCTGACAGGAATGTTTGCACACCGCTGTTGTTTTCTTCCGTCAGCAGGCTGGGGTTGGACCGGCTTTCAAATTCGGTCAGGCCAATCAGGCTTAACTTCCAGTTTTTCGTGGAGGTTTTGGCCCAATTTGCACCCAGTTCAAAAGCATGGTCGCTACTGGGTTGGTCAATCACAGTAAACTCGTCGGGCAGGGCATCCGGCAAGCGGTTGTTGAAAATTTCCCGGGTTGTGAAATCGCCGGGTGTGCCTCCGCCAAAGCGTGTGTTGATAATAAGCTTGCCGCCAAACAGGTCTTTGCCTGCTTCGCCGGTAAACCATGCCCATTTGCCGATGCCGTCCCGTTCTTCTGTTGTACTGGAAGTCAGATTGCCTTGCACGTCGAAGTTGCGGAACACCGCTGACCGTGGGTTGCTGCGAATGCCGGTTGACAGACGCGAACTGGTCTCCCATCCATCAAGGGAGGTGGAATAGGTTAGCTCAAAGCGTGGACGCAAGGTGCCGTTGGCCCCTCGCTCCAGCGAGTATTTTGCTGTCCCTGTGCTGGCACCTTTAATGCGCACAATGTTGGCAACCACACTTTGACCAGCGGTGGCAGATGCACCCACGCCGCCGCGGAGCACGTCAATTCTTTCAACCTGAGAGGCCGGAATTCGTTTCAATACATCTTCGAGGTCGTTTTTTGAGGTGGGCCGCGCGCCGTCGAGCAAAACATTGCCTGCGGTGCCGCCAAAGCCGCGAGCGTTGCGACCGCCCTGCAGGTTAAAGCCCGGCACGCGGCGGATCATTTCCAGCGCGTTTTGCGGGGCAAACTGGTCAAAAAACTCAGCGCTGTAGGTCGAGTTACCGCCGTCGGTGTTTACGCCGTCGGTGTTTACGGCGTCGGTGTTTACGGCGTCAACAATATCATCTTGTTTCTTTTGGTTTTTTTTTACCGGTGTCGGCGTCGGTGTGGGCATGTCGTCAATATCAATTTTTTGCTGCGCACCGTCTGGCGCACCCTCTGCAGCGGACGGGGCCGCAGTGACCAGCAGTGCACAAACGGCCAACCTACTAACAGTAAGCGAACCCACTAGGCCGCCCCATATCGATTGTACTTCCTGCATTCGCTGGGGCACAAAACTGCGACTGCCGTTATTTGTTACGTGATGCTCACTGCGTTGCCGCATAATTCCCCCACGGTCCTAACCGTCTCGAACCATTTTGCCCTATAATGGTCCCTTTACTGGCAGCATTTCCAGCCGAGATGGTGCCTGTCAAATATTGCATAGCACGTAAAAGATTAAGATCAATCGCTTGATTGCGTCCGTCCCATCTGTTGCCTCTTCTGCTCTCACGGTGTTCACGATCACTTGATTTTATACCACTTTGTACAAAAGGGGCTTTCCTGCGAGAAAATCATACCCATATGACCCTTTCGGCGCTAACCAGAAAATGGTTGGGCGTGTTTTTCAGGAGCAAGATTATGAGTGAATTTACAGTACACACACCAGAGACAGCACCAGGCGGCGCGGGCGAAAGTTTGAACGCAGCAAAAAAGGCCACAGGATTTATCCCCAACTTATACGCTGTGATGGCAGAGCAGCCCGCCTTGCTGGACGCCTATAAAGCCATGGGCGGATTTGTTGCACAAACTGGCCTGTCGCCGGTTGAACAGCAAGTCGCGTTTCAAGTGTCCAACTATGAGAATGAATGCACCTACTGTGTGGCAGCGCACAGCGTTATCTCGGACGGCCAGAAAGTGCCTGCAGATGTGACTGAGGCGCTGAGAGCGGGCAAGCCACTGGCGGACGAAAAATTGAATGCACTGGCCAACTACACCCGATTGGTTGTGACAAACCGCGGCTGGGTATCAGAGGAAGACAGGCAGACGTTTTACGCCGCGGGCTACACCAATGCAGACGCGCTGGCCGTTATTGTGGTCGTTAGCATGAAGGTGCTTTCGAACTATACCAACCATATCGCCGAGACACCGCTTGACGCAGCTTTCAAAAGCCGTGAGTGGCAGAAACCGGCAGCTTAGGCGACGTAACCCGCTCTGGCGGGCACCTGACGTTCCTTTGGTGTAGTGCGCAAGCATTGCACTAAGGAAAGGACCGAGACCCTGTTGCCGCCTCTAAAGCGGACCGTCTCTGGTTCCCGGTTCCTGTGCGCCCATTCCCCCGATTCTCCACGGCGCATGGGAACCGCATGTTAAGCCGCTTGCTGGCGTTGCGCCGGGCCTGTCACATGATGGGCTTATGAGGCCAGATTTAGCCCACCCAGATTTCGCCCACTTTGAAAAATTCAACAAGTCGGTTGACAGTTTGCGCATTCATTGCGATAGATTCGTTGAATTTGGCGCACCAATGTGATTCGGCGCGCTGACCAAGATAATGAAACACGGCCAAGACAAAGAAACATTAATGACCAACCTTTGGACATATAAACCACACGCCACAACCGCAGCGCAGCTATTCATGCGCCGTGTCATGGCGATTTGTGCCGTTCAGGGGGGCAGGAGCTAAGTTTCATAATCTAACTACCGATTATCGAATTTTCACCCCTCCCGGACCCAAGTCCCGGAGGGCTTTTTATTTTGTAACCGTCAGTTTGAAGGCAAGGCCTGAAGGAAAACCCAGTCGCTTTGGAAAGGAACAGCGATGAGACACACAGCGATTGATACCGCTTATGACCGAAATGAATTGCAAGCCATGTTTGCGATGGCAGGTATTGTACGCCCCGTGTCCAAACAGTCTGTGTCCAAACAGTCTGTGTCCAAACAATCCGTGTCCAAGCAGTTCGGGCGGAAAGCAGCCGGTTGGTTCAAGCCGTTGCTTCCCATCACCGCGCCGCTGGCAATTTGGTGGCAGCGCAAAAGGCAAGGCGTTGGTAGCTCGGCACCTGCCTTGGTTGTAAAGACACCCCATCAGAACCCCCAGGGTGCGGCATCTCCCCCTATGTCGCACCGCCCCGCAGGGCGGCGGGTATCCACTGTCTCAGGTCAGCAGACATTGTTTGTTGTTTTGGATCAGATGGGTGCCCGCCACCGTGCGGCTGCAAGCGGTGACCCGCTGACCCGTGCCTTTGAGCAGATGCTGCCGCGGGACCATATAAGGGACCAAATTCTGGCGGAAAAGGGCTAGCGCTAGTTGTTCCACCGACCGGGGCTGTGGTTGGGATTGGGGCCAGTGGCTCACTGCCCCTGTCATAAAAATGCACTATATGATACACTATAAAGGCACTGGGAATGCTCGGTGCTACAAGGACAAGACCATGAGCGCAGTTGTATATTTACCGAGGATCGGCTCGGGATCAGATAAGTTCAAAGACTTCAGGGCAGCATTGCCGTTGAAGGTTGCCCGGGCACGCCGGGGCATCGGCGGCTATATCACCCTTGATCTGGGTGAGCAGAAGGGCCGTGATACCATTACCCGCCAGCCCCAGTTCGACTGGCACCTGTGGGTTTATATGTGCGACTGGGACCTGTATAAAGCCGACAGCCGCATTTTGTGGCGGCGCGAAAGCGACAATGCGCTTGCTGGCGCTGTGCTGGAAATGCTGAACGGTGAAATGCTGGTGGCGGTCGACCACGACGAAAAAGATGATTGTTTTATCTTCAGCTTTTCTGGTGGTTACCGGCTGCATCTTGATCCGGACTTTTTCGATTATGACGGCGACGATGACATGTTCATGTTGTTCAAATTTGGTGAGCGGGAAGCGCTGAATTATTCACCCGGCAAAAGATTTTACCGCGCAGCTTAGGCGACGACCCGGGTTTTGCCTGCAGGGTTGTCCTCATCAAATATTCTATAAAACCGGCCTGATAGAGCGGTAATTTGCTGTGCCTGTCAGGCTGCCCGCTCGCTTCACGGTCTGCTCACTGACACGTGACTGCGGCTTTATTGGCAATCTGGCCCCACGCCCTCATATCCTCCTCAGGCCAACGAGAAATGGCCGAGAAATTTTTGAGTGACTTTGAGTAACAGATCAAATTTATTGGGGCTATAAAATGACTATTTTGAAATTTTTTGCCGTAATACTCGGCTTGATTATTGGTGTTGCTGGTGCGGACTCCGTCTCGGCGCAACCCGCAACTGTGGCGACAGGCGGTTTTACAAATGTGGACATGCGAACATCAGGCACCTGGTCGTTGGCGACCCGCGCAGACGGTGTTTATGCTGTATTGGCGGCTGACTTTAAGGCGCGCAAAGCCCCGGATTTGAAGATATTCCTGTCGAAACTGCCAGCGTCTGATGTTGACGGCGACAATGCGACCGACGGTGTCTTCGTTGCTGAACTTAAAAGCCACAAGGGTGCACAGGCTTATAAATTGCCCGCTGGCATCGACCTTGCGACCTTCCAGTCGATTGTGATCCACTGTCAGCAATATTCCAAATTCTGGGCCGCCGGA
>JAJFIT010000050.1 GCA_021774775.1 Alphaproteobacteria bacterium
CCCTAATTCCAGCAAAAAATTGTTCAAGTGACCCAGATTGATGTTGGTGTTGTTGTTAAACCTTTCAATATATCCCTTTTGGGCCTTTGCAATTTCTATTTCCTGACGCGCAACAATCGCGGCGGCTGGCGCGCTCATGCTTCCTGCGCCTTTCATGGCTGTCATGCGTGCGCTCTGAACCCGCATAATCAGGTTATACTCTCGCTCTCTTGTATAAAATTTTAAAAGCGCCCGATCGATCCGGTCCACATGGCGCCCAAATTCATTGAAACACTCATCATTTTCGTCGCAGCAGCTGCCCGCCCCCACCTGAAACCCCGAACCGGGATCGTCGGGCATACCGCATGAGGGGTCAGCGTTGCACTCAGCCGCCGCGCTATAGTTATAAAAGGCCGCGGCAAAAGCACTCGCCCCACCGAGCATATTGCCCAGCGACGGCGAAAACAGTTCATCCCCCGGCACCGCACGAGCAGCGTGGCCAAGGCCAACACATAGACAGGCTACTGCCATCAGACTGTATAACCGGGTCATTTGGCTGCTCCTTTCACTGCGCGCACCATTTTGGGTCTTTCGCGGCCCTGATAGGTTCCCACTGTCTCGAATTCAGCGGGTGAAAGCGCGTCAACCTTGTCGCCCGGGTACCAGAAATAAAGCGCATAGTTGGCAGAATTTACATAAGGCGTAACAACCGAATTTGGATCGGCCGACATTGAGTTGGGGTCGGCTGATATGGCCCTCACCACGATTTCGCCCTTCAGCTGCAGCCACACTTTCTTGTTTTCGCCCGCCGCCGCAGCGATCTCGTGGCGCTCGGTATTGCCGCCGTCCTTTGCCGAAACAAAAAGCTTCACCCCAACGCCGCCTGGCAACGCCGTCAGGTCAAAGCGCATGCGCGCCGCATCCGGCGTTTTGCCCAGTAAAAAACTGTCAGCACTATCCGGCCCCCCCAGAGAACCCCATACACCCGCCATGCGCCCTAACGTGAGCGCCTTCTGAGGTTTTAACCGCACCCGGAAAGGGCGATCAGGATCGCCTTCAATATCCCTTTCGAAATCGCGCACGATATTTTCGGTGGATTGCGCAAAAACAGGAACCGGGAGAGCCAATATGCCCAGCAACAATAAGCTGACAAAATATCGCATGTTCCGTCCTTTCCTTATGCAGGCTTTCTGGCCTAATACAGGCTTTCTGGCCTTATGCAGGCTTTCTGGTAAAGCCGGTTAATTTCCAGACATCACTGTCCTTCTTGAGTTTAAAAACAAACTGCGGCGTTTCACCGCCAAACATTTTAAGCATCATTGCATTTTCAAGCATGGTTTTATTGCCAACCAACAGCTCGACGGTCACGTCCGCCGTATCGCCGCCTAAAGACGTTTCAAGGTGTTTCCAATCACGCGGGTGAGTTTGAGCGAATTGCGCCTGCAACTGGCCAGCCGCACGCCGCGCTTCCCGGCTATCCACCCACAGCGGCTCTATCGCTTTCGATATGTCGGTCAACCGGGCGGCCGCTTTGGGCGCGTTATCAGGATTATAAAGATCAACAATCAGGTCCAGATAAGCCTTCGTCGTTGCAACAGGGTCGCCGACTGCCTGCTGCTTTTCTATTTCCTTCTTTTCCGCCTCAGGGGTTTTCGGCTGCAAATTAACAAAGCGAAAAAATTTCCATGTATCCCCGTCTTTAATCAGGCGAAAACTGTAGGCAAGAGGTTCGGAGGCCTTATTCATTACCGACCCAAAATTAATATTTGCGCGCGCCACATCACCTGAAATTTGCAAATCCTCGATCACCCAGCCATCAGGCCCATGCATGAAAAGCTGTGCAATAAGATCAACAGGGGCAATACGACCGCTGCGGCGGTCCGCATCCAAGGGCTTGGTAAATCTGGCAGTGACAAAGCTGCCAAGCGCCAGTGGTGACCTTTTCTCCGCGCCGTCCCCATCGTCGCCCAAAATAGGGTTCAGCTGCGTGAACTCGGTGAAAAAATTGTCGATAAAGACGCGCAGCGCTGCTTCTTCACTCGCCTTGTCACCCGCCTTATCATCTGCCTGTATTGTGCCAGGCAGCGCTATCAGTGCCAATAGCACGATGATCCATTTCACGGCGTTTCTCCCACCACAAAAACATACGATGAAAATATCTTGTTGCCCGGCACCTGACTGGTAACTTCAACCGCCAGTGACGTGGCATCTTGCGGCACAGTTACCGCCAAAGCCTGACTGCCGGTCAGGCCATTAAAGCGCCCGAACGGTCGCCCGGTATCGCCGCGCCGAACCAGAATACGGTACCTGAACTCACTATGGGTTGGGTTAAAGTTAAGGGAAAGCTTCGCGCCCGCCGCCGTCGCCATTTTATAAACATCCGTGCGGTCCTCAAGGCCGATGTGCCCGACCACGCTTTGACCAGGCGTGATGACGGGAGGAAGGTCCTCCATTTTATCCGGTGCATCCTGTCCGGCAAACAGGTCCCCGGCATCATCGATCATCAAATCAATGCGGGTATCCTTGTTGATCAACATCGAATTGGCATGCACCAACATATAGACACCGCCGTCATCCATATTGAGCAGTTGCAGCTCTTCCTGATGCCCCGGATCAACCGAGCGGAAGGTCAGGCGCCCTCTTGGTCCTTTGATCTTGGTGCCGTCAGTGCGCAGGAAATCCGCCCAAAAGCTGGTGAAATCATACCCGGGCTGCTCAACAAGCTTGCCGTCCCGGTCAAAGCGTACCAACCGCCCCTGCGCCGTAACCACCAGCCGCAGTCGCTGTGCCTTTGTGAGCGGGATATGGAAATACTGCTTTTCGCCCTTCGCCAGATGTTCCTCGAAAGTATAGGCCCCTGCCGCAAGTGTGTGGGCTGTCTCAAGGGTTTCACCGCCCGTTACCGGGTTGACAAACCGTTCCCAATCGATATGTGCCTTACCCGCTACCACTTCGGTGATCTCAATCAGTGCCTTTTCCAGCTCCGGCGCGGTGGGCGCATCCAGATACAGGCCGCAGCCTGCAGCCGCAATTGCCTGCATTTCGGCGCGGGCCTTGGGGTCCAGGTCAAAGCCGATGATATGTGCATTCACATCCACGCACATGCCCGCCATTTCCTTCAGGGCAGCAATCGGGTCACCGCCGCAAGTTTCTTCCCCGTCCGTGATCAAAACGATCTGGCGTTTCATTGCAACGAACTGCTTTAAATCCGCCGCTGCCGCCTGAATACTGGCAGCAATCGGGGTGTATCCGTAGGGGGTCAGAGCTTTCGCTTTATCCAAAACCACACCTGATTGCCTTGACGCAAACGGCGTCAGCAGTTCCGTATTGGGGCAGGAAGCCACCGGTGTTTTTTCAACGCTGGCATCGAACCCGTATGCGCGCAGGCCCAAATGTACATTGTCAGCGTCTAGCGCTCCCAGCGACTTTTCCAGCGCTGCCATCGCAAGCGACATTTTTGTCTTGCCGTCAAGCCGCGCTGCCATCGAGCCCGAGGCATCAAGGATAATCTCAACCGCTATATCTTCGGGTTTATCGACCTCCGGCTTCAGCCGCAGTTCAACAACAATTGGCTGGTCAGGTGGCAAAGGCACCACCGGCTGGGTACCCGCACCAGCACCTGCGGCTTTGCCCATTCCGGCCCCAGCTCCAGCTCCGGCGCCTGCGCCCGAACCACCGCCCGAACCACCACCTGCACCGCCTGAACCCGCACCAGCGCCACCAGCGCCACCAGCACCAGCACCGGCCGGCATTGCAGCGGGCATTGGTGGCAATGCAGGCATGCCCGGCAGCATATCCCCAACGGCACCGGCAAAATCGCCGTAACTGCCAGCCAATTGAAATTCCGCGCCGCTCGCCAGCCCCATTTCAGCCAGTTGTGCCATATCAGCCGCGTCGCCCAATCCGATCACATCCAGTTCAATACCGCCCGCACCCAGCTCGTCCGCGGCTGCCAGCGGGTCTTCGTCGCAGGTATCCATGCCGTCGGAAATAATGATGACGCGGCGCTCGCCTTGCCAGCCCGCAAGGTCTTCTTTTGCCAGCCCCACCGCATGGGTAAGCGGGGTTCTCTTTCCCTTTGCGGTCAGGTCCCGGTACAGGCTTTCAAACTGGCTTGCATCACGCGTGCCGAAGGGCAGTGCGACGGCGCTTGCCTTACAGTTTACGGCGCGTTCGTCCGACACGCCGCCAGCAAAAAAGCGGACAGAAACATTCTGGTTATCGGCGCTTGTCGCGGCCAGCTGCCTGAAAAGCGCACGGCCCATTTCAATTTTGCGCACCCCGTCCAGCATCGCATTCATCGAGCTGGACCGGTCAAACAAGATAACCACACGCTCAGTGTCGGCGATTGGCGCAGTAGCAGGAGCCGCCGGGGCCGCATCTTGCGTCGCCGCAGACCAAACGGATGATTGGGGTACTAAAAACAGCAGGAAAACGAAACAAAATCGTTTCATCATAAAGCGCCCTTTCGCTGCTATTACCGGACCCTACCATAAGTCGCGGCTGTGAAAAAGTGCTACTGGATAACTGTCTGGTGGAGAATGCACAGTTTTCGCCCTGGATGACGTCGCCGTCGCCGCCCCCTTCACCGCGCAATAGTGGATGCACAGCTGTAAGACCAAGGGAAGAGTTTCGACCCGCCTTGCTCTTTGCGCCTGTGTGAACTTAATTGGGCGCAACCACCGTAACTTTGATGTTTCCGAGATGCGATGACCGGTACCACACTATATCACCCGGCTGCAGAAAATGACCAGAGTCAACTTCGTTCGTAACGAATGTTGCCTTAACGGCATCAATCAGCGTTTTTCCTGAAAACGGCCCACCAGCGGCAACATAGGCCAGCACTCCTTCAACCAAATCCCCTCGGGTCGGCGGCGTAAATATCACGCCCTCGGCGGTTCCGGACATAAGCGTGGAGCCTGTGCCAATACGGTTGTCGGGGGCGAGATGATAAAGCATAGAAAAATCGTTTCTCGTCCATGTCCGCGAGTGATTGCTCCGTCAGTTGCCGAAAATCAAATATCATCTCGCTGGCTCTGGCATCCTGCCGCGGCTCATTGTTAACGCTTGTGGTCATACGCACGCTAGAGGTGAACGAGCGCCAATCCTTCGGTATTACCAAAAATGGCCCGGTAGGGAAAAAGTCCGGCCCGCTTTTCGCATCGCTAAACCCATAACCAGAGTCCAAATTATCCGGGTCAACAAGGTCTACAACGGCGTTTCTATTGGTGAAATCAGCGCATAAAAACACACCTTTCACCGCCGCATCAAAATCAGCAACAGAAGCAATATCACGGTCAAAACGGATGCATAACTCAACCTCATAATCGAGCAGGATATTGGGCTGTGCAACCACCTGTGTCCGGGCGGGCGTGGCACCGCCAAACTTGGGAAACCTGAACACTGATTGGCTATCAGCCTCTTCAGCATGTTCAGGAAAATTGGTACCCGTTCCAATATGGTGGGTGCCCGCACTGCCGGAGGGTAACAGGCGCGACATGTTCACTTCTATGGCGGGGAAACGGTTCAGCGTTTCCAGGCTCAGGGGCGGCGCGCTGATCGACGCGAGGGCAACAAAAGGATCAACAGCCGCGGGTGCGCCCATGTCTGCAAGGTTAATGCCCGTGATGGTTTCGTCGCTAATTTCCAATACTTGTATGGTCACTGTTTCGCCCGCGTCACCGATAAACTGCGCCAACGTGATGGCTTCATCCAAAGGCGCGATTTGCTCGACCAAAGGCGTTGCTTCAAAGCTTGCAGGGTTAAGTTTTGGGTCCGGCGATGTCACCCACGCCGAGAACATGAAGGCAGCAACAACCACGCCGAATATACCGATGTATCGGGCCATTCGTTTCATCATACTATGCCTCCCTCAGTTTCCGTTAAGCGCCGTGATGACGCAATCAGCTAACGATATGCAACATTCCAACAAAAGTTCATGTTAACAGGATATTTATTATCCCCTAAAGTGGATAAAGGCGCGCACCTAAATTTTATCCCTATAATTATAAAGAAATTCAAGAATGAAAAAATGTCTAAAAACCTTTTCTGCCACCATTCTGTGCCTGTCATT
>JAJFIT010000006.1 GCA_021774775.1 Alphaproteobacteria bacterium
TATGTTGATGGCTATACATTGGTTGATTGCTTGGCGGTCGCCCGCTAGGGTCGAATAGGGATCTACGCGCATTCGACATAATGGGGGCTGCCGTGTGGCACTTGAGTTAGTAAATATCATAAAAAAAGTGGACGGCGTCGACCATCTGTCAGATGTAACGCTCAAGTTCGAACCGGGCTCGTTCAATACGTTGTTGGGGTCCACGCTTTCGGGTAAAACAACCCTGTTACGCCTTATGGCGGGGCTTGAGAAGCCGACCAGCGGCACTATTATGATGAACGGTACAGACACAGCTGGCCAAACCGTTCGCAGCCGAAGCGTGGCGTTCGTTTACCAGCAGTTCATCAATTACCCCGGCTTCAGCGTGTTCGACAATATCGCATCGCCCCTGAAGGTGGAGCGCCAGGCAACGGAGCAAATTCGTGAGCGGGTGCAAAAGATCGCAGAGCTGCTGTCGATCGACCATTTGCTGGAACGCAAACCGCTTGAGCTGTCCGGCGGCCAGCAACAACGGGTGGCGCTTGGCCGCGCGCTGGTAAAAGGGGCAGAGCTTGTCCTCCTGGATGAGCCTTTGGCCAATTTGGACTATAAGTTGCGCGAGGAACTCAGGGCCGAACTGCCGCGGCTGTTTGCCGGATCGGGCTCAATTGTGATTTATGCCACCGCCGAGCCCGAGGAAGCGCTGTTGCTGGGCGGGCAGGTGGCCGTGTTGCACGAGGGCCGAGTTCAACAAGCCGGACCAACGGCTGAAGTTTACCGCAGCCCCACATCACTGCAAGCGGCGCGTACCTTCTCGGACCCGCCCCTGAACACCATTGCCGCGACCAAATCAGGCGGCAGTATTGCGCTGCCGGGCACCGAAATTCCGGCAGGTGCCAGCAACCGGCTACAGACGCTGGAAGACGGTGAATTCCGACTGGGCTTCAGGCCGCACCAACTGAGAATGCATCAAACCGGCGCGCGTTCGGTTGCGATAAATGCGCAGGTAATCCTGTCAGAGATCACTGGCTCTGAAAGTTTCATTCATGTGGATGCGCTGGGTGAACGTTGGACCGCACTGGCGCACGGCATTCACAATCACGCCATGGGTTCGGCGCTGACCCTGTATCTGGACCCGGATGACCTGTTTGTTTTTGACCCGGACGGGAAACCTGTTGCCGGCGCGCCGGTTAGCGGGGGCGAGGTGGCTCGTGGCTGAAATTCACCTGAAAGATATCTCCCACACCTATATGGCTGAACCGCAAGGGCCAGAGGACTATGCGCTCAAGTCGCTTGACCATGTGTGGCAGGACGGCGGCGCCTACGCGCTATTGGGGCCGTCCGGTTGCGGGAAAACCACGCTGTTAAACATTATTTCGGGCTTACTGAGGCCCTCAGACGGTGCCGTTATGTTCGGCGAGCAGGATGTAACATCGCGGGATACGGCTCACCGTAATATCGCGCAGGTTTTTCAGTTCCCGGTTATTTATGACACCATGACCGTACGCCAGAATCTGGCTTTTCCGCTGCGCAACAGGGGCGTGCCCAAGCCCGAAATTGATGCACGTGTCGCGGAGGTCGCTGATTTGCTGGGGATCACTGACCGGCTGGGCGACAAAGCCGCAGGCTTGACCGCAGACGCCAAGCAAATCATCTCACTTGGGCGCGGTTTGGTTAGGCAAGACGTGAATGCGATCCTGTTTGACGAACCGCTGACGGTGATTGATCCGCATCTGAAATGGCAGCTGCGCTCCAAATTGAAAGCTCTGCATCAGCAGTTTGGCTTCACGATGATTTATGTGACCCACGACCAGACCGAAGCGCTGACATTCGCCGACAAGGTTGTGGTGATGAACGACGGCGAGGTGCTGCAGATTGGCACGCCCGAGGAGCTGTTCGAACAGCCGGTTCATACCTTTGTTGGTTACTTTATTGGTTCGCCGGGCATGAATTTCTTAGACGCAAAAGTGGAAGGCGACCAAGCCACCATTGCCGGTCAAACGCTGACGCTTTCCACAGGATATGAGCCGCTGGAGGGCAAGGTCGAAGTGGGCATCCGTCCTGAATTTTTGTCGCTGCATGGCCCTGACCATAACGGCGACGCTGGCATTAGCGTTACAGTGAAATCTGTTGAAGACCTGGGGCGGCAT
Source organism: Alphaproteobacteria bacterium (assembly GCA_021774775.1). GTDB lineage: Bacteria > Pseudomonadota > Alphaproteobacteria > Sphingomonadales > Kordiimonadaceae > Kordiimonas. Next base: position 2,130 of record JAJFIT010000006.1, read on the forward strand.
AAAGTTGTCAAGGTTGATGCAGCCGGCACGCCGGTTACGGTGCTGGCGCGCGAGGGCGGCGATATACCGGCTGGCCCGGCAATTCTTGAGTTTGATCAGGCGCGCACGCTTGTTTACCGCGACAGCCACTTGGTTGAGGGGGCAGGCTGATGCAAAAGCAAGTCAACCAAAAAGCATGGTTTTTGGTGTTGCCTGTGTTTTTGCTGGTGGCTTTTTCCGCAATCATTCCGCTGATGACGGTGGTTAATTATTCAGTACAGGACAGTTTCGGCAATAATGAATTTTACTGGGTTGGCGCTGAATGGTTCGTTGAAATACTGAATTCAGAGCGCTTCCATTCTGCCCTTGGGCGGCAGCTTTTGTTCTCAGGCCTTGTGCTGGCCATCGAGGTGCCGCTGGGTATTTTCATCGCGCTCAGGATGCCGAAAAAAGGCTGGGCGGCCTCGGTCTGCCTTGTGCTGATGGCGTTGCCGCTCTTGATTCCGTGGAATGTGGTTGGCACCATCTGGCAAATTTTCGCCCGCGAGGATATTGGCCTCTTGGGTCATACGCTGGCTGCGCTCGGTGTTAACTATAATTACACACAGGACGCTTTTGCGGCATGGATCACGGTTATCGCGATGGATGTGTGGCACTGGACCAGTTTGGTGGTGCTTTTGTGCTATGCGGGCTTGTCATCAATCCCCGATGCTTTTTATCAGGCGGCAAAAATAGACGGTGCATCGCGCTGGGCGGTGTTCCGCTTTATTCAGCTACCCAAGATGAAACGGGTTTTGCTGATCGCGGTTCTGCTGCGCTTCATGGACAGTTTCATGATCTATACCGAGCCCTTTGTTGTCACCGGCGGTGGGCCGGGCAACGCGACTACTTTTCTGTCGATTGATCTGGTTAAAATGGCGATTGGGCAATTTGATCTTGGCCCGGCAGCGGCCTTCTCGCTGGTTTACTTCCTGATTGTTCTGCTGGTCAGCTGGGTTTTCTATACCGTTGTTACTGCGCAGGATGCGGAGATAAATAAATGATCTGGCAAATGATCAAAAACATTCGCTTTACGCCGATTTTCTACATCATTTTCCTGATGCTGCCGATCTACTGGTTGCTGACCATGTCGCTAAAAAGCAACGCCGAAATTCTGGGCGGTTTTTCGCTGTGGCCGGGAAACCCCACGCTCGCTAACTTTAAAACCATCCTCACTGACGCCAGTTGGTATTCAGGCTATATCAACTCGACCATTTATGTGGTGCTGAACACCATCATTTCACTGGCGGTAGCGCTGCCTGCCGCCTATGCCTTCTCGCGTTACCGGTTCCTTGGTGACAAACATCTGTTTTTTTGGTTGCTGTCCAACCGTATGGCACCGCCAGCAGTGTTTGCGCTGCCGTTTTTTCAGCTCTACAGCTCGATCGGGCTGTTCGATACCCACATCGCTGTCGCGCTGGCGCACACGCTGTTTAACGTGCCGCTTGCGGTGTGGATTCTTGAGGGTTTCATGTCGGGCGTGCCCAAGGAAATTGATGAAACCGCGCAGATAGACGGCTACAGTTTCCCGACATTTTTCACCCGGATTTTCATGCCGCT
>JAJFIT010000051.1 GCA_021774775.1 Alphaproteobacteria bacterium
ACAACGCGAAAACCGCATTTTTCGTGCAGGGTTATCGACAGCGTGTTTTCTTCGAAAATGCCCGCCTGCAGGGTCCATAGGCCCAATTGTTCCGATACCGTAACAAGTTCATCCAACAGCTTCCTGCCAACACCGCGACCACGAGACTGTGCGCCCACATAAAGGCTAACCTCGACGACGCCAGCGTAGGCCGCGCGGCTGGATGTGGGCCACAAAACCGCCCAGCCCAAAACTTCACCCGTTGCCGTGTCTTCTGCAATAAGTGCTGAACCGGGAACGCTGTCTGCTTCCCAGGCGGCTTGCGGCTTGGGTTTGGTCTCGAAAGTGGCCAGGCCAGTGGCAATGCCTTCCTCGTAAATGCGTGCGACATCTGGCCAATAACTGCTGGAATAGGGTCGTATTTTCATTTTTATCCACTCTTGACCGTCTACTTCGGGTGCAAAGTTACGCCCACAAAAGCATTTCAGCTATATATGTATTGATGCCATACAATAATATTGTTGGAAAGTAGCCTTGGCTGGGGTCATTCTGCCGGTCAATAAGTTGGAACCGCAAAATTTTGGGAAAATAATATGTCAAACGCAATGATGGGGCCTGTGCTGGCACAGGTTGGACTAACGCTGGTAACACTACTTGTATTGTACGCGCGCCGGGTGCCGGCAATGGTGGCAGCAAAACCAACGAATGAAGTCATGCAGGACAGGCAGTCACTGCAGGCGCTTCCGGCTCCAGCGAGGTTCGCTGCAGAAAACTACAATCATCAGTTCGAAGCACCGGTTTTGTTTTATGTCATGTGCATTGGGGCAATGGTCGCCGGTCTCGTCAGCGAGGCCGCGTTACTGTTGGCTTGGACCTATGTTGGGTTGCGCGTGCTGCATACTGCCATTCATGTCACTTACAATCGTGTTCTTCACCGGTTCAGTGTTTTCTTGGTCAGCTCCATTGTGTTGATCGCGCTTTTCGTCGTGTTGGCAATGCAATATTGGGGTTTGTGAGCCTTCACCATTAGATAAGCCATTCCGGTTGTACATATTTTGTTGAGCGAAACCGGGTTTTCGCTGGTGACGGTTGGGAGGCCATGTGCCAGTATTGGCAAAGCCGCTTAACGGAGAAAACTGATGGCTGATTTCATGGACCATATAAGCGATAAGCACGCCAGGTTTATCGCCGAGCAGCCGATGTTTTTTACCGCGAGCGCCTGCGCAACCGGACGAATTAACCTTAGCCCCAAAGGCAATGATAGCTTTCGGGTCTTTTCGCCCAAACTGGTGGGCTATCTGGACTTTGGCGGCAGTGGCAACGAGACGGCGGCGCATATTAAAAACGATGGCCGGGTGACGATAATGTTCAACAGTTTTACCCGTAACCCGTTGATTTATCGTATTTATGGGACAGGCCGAATTGTGCGCCCGCAGCATCCTGATTACGCAGAGTATATTGCCCAGTTTCCGCAGGATGCTATTTCGCGGCAGATCATTCTGATCGACGTGGAAAGCACGCAAAGCAGTTGCGGCTACGGTGTGCCGATGGCTGAAAATATGCTCGACCGCGACACGCTCAAAAAATGGGCCGCCAACAAGGGCGAGGAAAAGGTGCGCGAGTATCACCAGGAAAACAATCGGGTCTCGATTGATGGCTTCGACACTGGCCTGAACGATTAGGTTTTGAACCTTAAAGCGTGGCCAATCACTTTTGTCCTTTCCTGATCTGTCGACTGTTGACTGGTCATTACCTGGTTCCGCCCGGCATCTTTGGCTTGATAAAGTGCCTTGTCCGCCCTGCGCAATGTACCATCAAGGGAGCTCGCATGGTCGGAAAGTTCTGAAACCCCGATGCTGGCTGTAATTGAAATTGATTGTCCATTGCACTTGATCGTTGAACTCTCCAGAGTGGTAAGGAATCGTTGGAATACCTGTATGGCATCCGCGACACGGATATCCGGCATAAGGATGAGAAATTCTTCGCCTCCCCAGCGGCCCACGATATCTTCATTCCGGAAGTTACTCGTAATCAGCTTTGCCACGAATTTAAGCACTTGATCTCCCGTATCATGCCCGTAATTGTCATTGATATTTTTGAAAAAGTCGATGTCCAGTAAACCGATACAAGCAGTGGTGCCATTGTAGCCACCAGTGGCAGGTACCATGGCGCTCAGTTTCTCAGTGATGCCTCGGCGATTTAGAATGTCGGTCAACTGATCATACTGTGACGTTCGCCGCCAGCTCGCGGAAACTTCCGTGCAGTAGATGGATATGGCCAGGTTAATATCGAGAAAAATAGCTTTTTCAACCGATTGCGCCAGCCGGTGCGCCTGCTTTGGGTCATCGCAGGCACTGAATATCAGGTCTTTCACTGCCTGAGATACAAATTGATAGCCAAATAGATAATAGACAGGCAGGATCTTATGTTCCTGATGGATGCGGCCGATGCGCTTGCATCTGGCCAGATATTGGGCGTCAAATTTGGCCGCAAAAACCCAGTCCAGCCAATGGCTTTTTTGCATCGCTTTCGCGCGTAGATGGCTGTTGTTGTTATTTTGAAATACCTGGCTCATGTCCGAGTCTGCCATGACTTTATCATAAAAACCATCAAGAAGATGATCAATATGATCCTCTAATATTGGACGGACGCGTTTCAGGTCAGAGGTCACGGATTGAGTGACACCAAACGTATACAATAACTGCTTAATTTCCGCTGCGTCGGCTTGACGCGTATGGTTGTAGGGCTTCATCTGACCTCAGGCACTCTCTTAAATTGAGATATGTGCTTTCTGTTGTAGACCCCACTCTCACACTGTGTAATGACCGGCGGCATCAACAGTATTGATTATCTGATACCTAAATTATATGTGTTAACCTGGGGTAAATATCCCGTATTGAATGTTGGATTAAGTACGGGCTGTCAGGTCATTCGTAATAAAATCTTCTGGTTGCGGGAGTGCCCCCAAAGTGCATTTTGCGCCATCACACGGGCTTTAGGTCACCTTGTTGCCGTTTGGGCTTCAATTAACAAAGGCAGTATATAAATGGATCAACCGGATTTGGATAAACTGGTCGTAATCCGGTCCGGCCTTGATGGCCATCAGGCAAATATGCTGAAGCTCAATCTGGAGGGGCAGGGTGTTCCGGCGTTTTTGGCAAACGAAAATACTGGCTCGTTGAATTTTCTCAGTCATACCGATCTTTTCGTTCGGGCAAAAGACTGGGCTGCCGCCGAGCAAGCACTCTCGAAAATAGAAACCTTTCCGCGCGCCCAGGGTGCTCCGGGTGCTCCGGGCAATGTGGGCGCTGGTGACGGCGGCACCAGGGATGTCGGTGATATTGGCTGCAGCCATTGCGGCTCCAGCCGGGTTATGCCTTTTGTTGGCGATGTGCCGACCGCCATACCGTTCGTGGTGACCAAGGCTGGACCTACAGATGGTTGGTATCACTGTAATGAATGCGACAGCTATTACACCGCCAGCCGGTCACGCTTTTCGTCTATGCCAATTGCCCTCGGCTGGAGTGCCTTCATGGGTGCGCTGGCCTTTGGGCTGATTTTACTGATTAACTGGTTGATGTATCTATAGATTTTTTCTGGTGTTGGTTGGTCTTCAGGCGCTTTGCATATTTTCTGCCGCCCGTTTGATAGCGTTTCTGATCCTAAAATAGGTACCGCACCGGCAAATGTTGGTGATGCCTTCATTGATGTCATTGTCGGTTGGGTTGGGTGTATCTTTCAGAAAGGCCACTGTCGCCATGATTTGTCCGGCCTGACAATAACCGCACTGTGGCACGTCTTCCTCGAGCCAAGCTTCCTGAACCGGGTGAAGGTTGTCGCCGTCTGCCAGCCCCTCAATTGTGGTAATTACTGCGCCGTCCAGGCTTGCCATCGGTACCGAGCAACTGCGGGTTGCTTCGCCGTCTACATGAACGGTGCAGGCACCGCACTGGCCAATGCCGCAACCAAATTTTGTACCCTTCAAACCAGCGTCGTCACGCAGGTGCCATAAAAGCGGCATGTCCTCGTCGCCTTCAAAGCTGCGCTGAATGCCATTAATTGTGAGATTGATCATGCTGTGCCTCCCCGCTTAAATTGATCGCTCGGCGCTGCGGATTACATGGGGGTATCCGATTCGCTTGCCAAATCATCGGGGCATGGTACGTTATTGAATAACATTTGTCAGGGCCGCTCGTCGCATCCGTCGGGCAGTTCATCCCAAATATATCGCAAAGAGCACATGTCAGTGCTGCGGCGCTTTCAGCGGTTGGGTTGATAGATTTTCGCGGAGAGAAATTGTCAGCGTCAGTAGGCGTAGTCTTCAAATATGCGATTAACGTCGCCGCCCCATTTGCCGTTCAAGTCTGCAAGAATATGGTCTGCCGGTGCCATGCCGCTTTCCGCGCTTTCCCATAATGTGCTGAGGAAACCCTGTTCAGTTTCGCCACTGGTGGACAGGCGGTGGCGGTTTTTCAGGCCTTTATCAGCGATTTTCAGAACTTTTTTGGCCAATTCCTGAAAAGATTCGCCCCGAATATCAGTTGAAAGTCCCATTTTCGGAACATTATCGCGCATGGAATTCATGTCATCCAGCGACCAGTTTTTGATCAGGTCCAGCGCGTCAGATTGTGCGCTTTCATCATACAATAATCCAACCCAAAAAGCGGGCAGGGCACACAGCGCCGAGGTTGGGCCGCCGTCAGCGCCGCGCATCTCCAGAAATGTTTTCAGACGCACTTCCGGGAACAGGGTTGTCATATGGTCTTGCCAGTCTTCCAGCGTTGGCTGTTCGCCAGGCAAGGCAGGCAGTTCGCCTTTCATGAAGGCACGGAATGATTGGCCCGACGCATCGATATACTGGCCGCCCCTACGCACGAAATACATGGGCACATCCAGCACATGGTCTACCCAGCGCTCAAACCCCATACCCTCTTCAAAAACAAACGGTAACATGCCGCAGCGATCATCGTCGGTGTCGGTCCACACATGGCTTCTTAGGCTGCGCATACCATTGGGGCGGCTTTCCTTCAGCGGCGAACTTGCAAACAAGGCGGTTGCAAGCGGCTGCAGTGCAAGGCTGATGCGAAATTTCTCGACCATGTCCTGCTCACTGGCAAAATCCAGGTTCACCTGAACCGTGCAAGTGCGCAGCATCATATCCAGTCCCATGGTTCCAACTTTGGGCATGTAGGCGCGCATGATCCCGTAACGCGCTTTGGGCATAACAGGGACGTCTTCACGCCTCAGGGTGGGGTGATAGCCAAGGCCCAGAAAACCAACATCCAGTTCTTCTCCGATCTCTTTTGCCATGCGCAGGTGCGCGGAGGTTTCGTTGCAGGTCTGATGAATGGTCTCCAGCGGAGCGCCTGACAGTTCAAACTGCCCGCCCGGCTCCAGTGTTACAGAAGCACCGTCTTTCAGGGCAGCAATCAGATTATCGTTTTCAATAACCGGTTCCCAGCCGCGCGCGACAAAGGAATTCAGCACATCGCGAATGCCTGCTTTACCGTTTTCACCTGTGTAGGAAAGCGGTCCGTAGCCCTGCCTGTGAAAGACAAATTTTTCGTGCTCCGAGCCTATTCGCCATGTCGATCTGTCGGGTTTTGACCCGGTTTCCAGAAACTCAACAAGCTGTGCCTTGCTGGTCATCACGTCATTATTATTTGGCATAAAAGCGAAGTCCCTGCTCTTCGATAGGCTTCGAAGGTAGGGTGTCGGCGCGGCGCTTTCAAGCAAGTTAAAGTGAAGTCACAGCTAAGTGAGCTTATGCCAAAGAATAGTGTTGGTGAAATTCGCCGGGTTTCAAACCTAGTGCTGATACCATTTGTTCAGGCCGTCAGGGCGTTCGCCCAAGTCCATACCGTATATATGCAGCGTAGTGGCCGACGCGTTGGTGGGGTTGAAGATGCGGTGAATGCCGCAAGGGTCAGGGTCTACAGTTGCCACGGTTCCGGGCCCTGCCAGTAGTTTACCGGTCGATACAAGGCACGGTGCCTCAGCAACGCATGGTTGGTGGCTGCCAGTCTTGTGGGCAAAAGTTTCGCAGCCGATCTCGCCCTTGAGCACGCCAACACAGCCCCACGCGTTGTGGCCGTGAATTGGCGTGCAGGCACCGGGGGCCCACTGAATTGCCAGCACACTGAATTTGCCGTCTGGATCGGTGTGCAGCATGCGGCGGGAATAACCGTGTTCGTTGACAGGTTCGCTGTCATCCTGCACCAAATTCACATGCGGTAGCGCAAGCCTTAGCAGCGCGGCTACTGCCGGGCGGTGGCTGCAACATTCAAGCTCGGTTGTCAGAGCGCCGGTCTCTTTGATCAATTTGGAAAGCTGGGTACCGTTCCTGAAACATAATGCTCCGTCCATGGCGATAATTAGTCCTACAAACTATATTAATTACATAATGTAGTTGATATTACCATGTAATAACAAAAAATTGTTTTTTTTATTCTAGTTTGATGACGGTTATATGGAATTTGTTCCTACTTAACACCGGTTCGCCGCAAGAATTTACCAATCACCCAGGGCTGACTGCCACAGGCTTATCGCCGCCATCGCTGCGGTGTCAGCACGCAGGATACGTGGGCCCAGCGATACCGTCATGCAGTTCGGATGATTGCGGATCAGGTCCCGTTCAACCTCGTCAAATCCGCCTTCCGGGCCGATCAAAATAGCCCACGGCGCAGCCGACGGCTTGTCGCCGACAGCCGCCAGGGCGGTGTGAGCGGCAATGCCAGACAAGTCCTCGTCGCAGAACATGATTTTGCGCTCGGTCGGCCACTGCCTGAGAAGTTTATCCAGTTTGATCGGCTCGCCTACCGTCGGAACATTCATCCGTTCACACTGTTCGGCGGCTTCAATGGCATTGGCGGCCATCCGTTCGGTTTTAACCCGATCAACGATGGTGCGCCGGGTCATGACAGGCACCATATGCGAAACACCGAGTTCGGTTGCCTTTTGGGCGATAAAATCCAGCCGCGCTTTTTTTATTGGGGCAAAGGCAAGCCAAAGGTCTGGCTCAGGCTGTTGTTTTTTGATCTGATCTAAAACCCGCAGGGTCACTTGCCGTTTTGTTGCTTCTGCAACCTCGGACACCCATTCGCCGTCCTGCCCATTAAACAGCGCAACCCGGTCGCCGATACGGGCCCGCATTACGCTAACAAGGTAATGCGATTGGCCCCGGTTCAGCACCACGGCCAGTTTTGCACCTAACTGGGCGTCCACGAATAGTCTGGTTTTACAATCTGTTCGCAAGGGCGTTCTCCTTGCTTTTGATCTGAGCGCTGGCGGTGGCCCATGTCAAGCGTTGCCATAAAAATCGGATAGCAATGTATAAAATAATTGACATCGTTGCTGGTGATGCTTACATGCCTTTATGTAAAAAATATTTAACATAAAGGATGAAAAACTTAACATGTCTTTTCATGAAAAAAGAATCTGGGCCATGCTGGCAGCTAACGTTTTGGTTTACGGGTGGTATTTCAAAATCATGGTGAACATCGCCGTGTCGACACCAAACGACGAGAACTCGATTTCGGTTAGTGATTTTGCGCCATATCTCGTGGCTGTGATTATTGCGCTTATTGTCGTTGCGATTGTTTCTCACATCGCTATTGCCGTACACAGCATACAAAGTGAGGGCGATATAGACGAAACCGAAGACGAACGCGACACGCTGATTAAGCTTCGCGGCGAAAACAAAAGCGGCGCTATCCTGGGCCTGGGAGTTGTCATCACGATAGGTATGATCCTCATGGGCAATGGCCCGTTCGTGACAGCAAATGCTCTTCTTGCAGCTCTAATTCTTTCAGAGACAGTTGCGGGCATTTTCAAACTGGTTGATTACCGGCGCAGCTTTTAGGGGCGGCAGATGGCAAAGAAAACACGTATAAGCAACGAAGTGCGAACGCTGCGATTTATGGCAGATGAAATGACACAGGCGGAATTGGCCAAAAGAATCGGTGTTACCCGCCAGACAGTTATAGCCATAGAGCAGGGCCGCTATTCTCCGTCACTGGAAGTTGCCTTCCAGATGGCTGAAGTGTTCGGTGTGCCGCTAGAAAAGGTGTTCCAATACGCTGGCAGATCGAAACGCGACAACGACTGATCTCAGTTTTTTAGGATGTTTTCAGCTTGTTTAACAATACCGTCTACCAGCATATCCAAATCTGCATATCTTGTTCGGTGATTGGTGATGCATACCCTGATAGCGAATTTCCCATTCAAAATGGTTTGAGATGGTACCGCAAGACCGGATTCCTGAATACGCATCAGTATTTCCGTATTGAGCTTGTTTAAGTCTTCGGCATTATTGGTCTCACCGGTGTAGCGAAAGCAAACGATATTCATTGTGACCGGGGCTAATAGCTCGAGCACATCTTTGCCCGCCACCAAATTTTCAAGATACTGGGCTTGTTTAATATTTTGCTGGATGATGTTCCCTATCTTGGTGATGCCCTGTTCCTTGAAACACATCCATGCCTTCAGCGCCCTGAAACTTCTGGATAGCTGCAGACCTCGGTCCGCAAAGAACGTGATATCCACTGACAAAGACCGTTCTGACGAAGCAATATAACTGGCGGCTTGCTCGAATGTCTCTTTTTGTCCCTGCTGTTCGCGTACAAGTGTGCAGGCAATTTCATAGGACATGAAGCCCCATTTGTGCAGGTCGAAGCCAATTGAATCTGCCAGTTCCTGACCTTTTGCCAGATGCTTATACTCAGGTGCAAGAGCCACCAGCGACCCAAAAGCGCCGTCCACATGCAGCCAAAGATCAAATTCGTCGGCGATACGGCGGAGGGCAACAATGTCGTCCACCGCCCCGGTGTTAACGGTTCCCACAGTTCCAATAAGGCAGAACGGTTTTTTGCCAGCGGCAATGTCAGCCTTGATGGCGGTGCGGCAGGCGTCAACATCAATGCTGTAGTCATCTTTGATTGCAATTGATCTGAAAGCGCGACGGCCAAGCCCCATGAGCTCGCACGCTTTATAGACCCAGTTATGGGTTTCGCTGCTGCCATATACGGTTAGTTCCGGCCTGTCATCACCTTGCAGTCCTTCTTCGCGAATATCGAAGCCCGCTTTGGCATTGCGCGCTACCGCCAATCCGTTCAGGTTTGCCATTGTGCCGCCGCTCACAAGCAAGCCGCCTGAAGTTTCAGGAAAGCCAACCAACTTAGCCAGCCAGGTGACCACCAGTTTTTCAATCAAAGACGCGCTTTGCTCGTACCCTGCCAAATGAGGGTTCATGCCGGATGCCAGCATGTCAGCCAGCATTGAGGTTGCCGAGCCATTGGTCATTACCCATCCCCAGAACCGCGGGTGCACATTACCCGTTGGGTATGGGAAAATCTCTTTTTGGAATTGTTCGTAGACTGTCTCAATCGGCGTACCGTCCATCGGCAATTCTTCATCCAGAGACTTTTTCGTATCGTCCGGTATTTGTCGCCATACGGGCTGGTCACGTATTGTTTCAAAGTGCGTCAGCATGTCGTCCAGCATCCGGTGGCCGGTTTCCCGTATCCGGTCCCAATTTTCCGGGTCCAGAGTCAGATTTTCGATTTGGCTTGGCGTGTTCATTTGTGGTCCGATACGCTATTGGGTGTCTCTTATGCATCCCGGGAAGACACAGCCCTTTGAGTTTCCGTAGATTAGTTGTCTTTTGCGTGCATAATTACAATGTTTTTTATATGATAACGCCCGATAAAGCCTAAAAGTCAGCTTTAACTATCACGCTGAAATCAGTTCCTTCCAAGTGAGCTGTTTCTACCTTATGGGCTGCGTTAAGCGCAAGCATGGGTGCGAATGAAAGGTCCGCTAGTGGCTGGGTGCCGTCTATGGATATTTTGTGATTTTGGTCGGGCAGTTTTCAGGCAGTTTTAAAGTGTGACAGACTGTTCGATAATTTCCCGCGCATTAACAAAATCAGGCAAGATCCCATAGGCGCCGTGGCGGCCATTTCCGTTCAACCGGGTGGCGATATAGGCCTCTGCAACCGCTGCTGGTGCACGCTCCATTAGCAGCCGTCCGGCGGCAAGTGTTGCAATCCGCTCGGTGAGCCAACGCCCCTGAGCTTCCGGGATAGTGCCTGCAGCAAGCAGAACAGTCAGTGCCTTCAGCGCCTGGTCATAAACAGTGGACTGACCTTTTGCGCCCACCAACCAGCCGATGCCGGCTTCAAATGCGTCACGTTCACGTGTGGCAACCCTTAACAAATCAAGACACATCACACTACCGGACCCTTCCCAGATCGAATTAACCGGCAATTCGCGGTAGATACGCGCCAACACTTCGTCCTCGGTGTATCCGTTGCCGCCCAGGCATTCCATGGCCTCGTACCCAAGTGTTGGTCCGCGTTTTGTGACCCAGTATTTGGTCACTGGCGTCATCAGGCGCGCGTAGGCCGCGTTGTCAGCGCTGCTTTCCATGCGCTCATAACTGCCTGCTAGCCGAAGTGAAAGGTGCGTGGCAGCGGTGACCTCAAGGCACATGTCGGCAAGCAGCGCTGTCATCATTGGCTGGTCTATCAGTTTGCGCTGAAATACTGTGCGGTGGCGGGTGTGGTGCACTGCGCGGCTAAGCGCTTGGCGCATCAGCCCGGCAGAACCCAGTGCACAATCAAGCCGTGTGTAATTGGCCATGGTCATGATGTTGGCAATACCCCGTCCTTCATCGCCGATCATGATGCCTTCAGCTCCCTGAAATTCCACTTCCGACGATGCGTTTGACTTGTTGCCAAGTTTGTTTTTTAGCCGCTGGAACATCAGGCTGTTGACGCTGCCATCCTCGCGAAAACGCGCCACGAAAAACAACGACAGCTTTTCGCCGGTTTGCGCCAGCACCAGAAAACCATCGCACATCGGGGCGGACATAAACCATTTATGTCCGGTGATACGGTAGGGTTGGCCCGCACCGCCGTCTTTAATTGCGGTGGCGATAGTGGTGTTGGCGCGGACATCGGTGCCACCCTGTTTTTCGGTCATGCCCATGCCGATGGTAATGCCGGTTTTTTCCGGGATCGGCTTGAAGGAAGGGTCATATTTGCGGTGCAGCAGCTTGGGCAAAAGTGTTTTAAACAGATCAGGCTGGTTCATCAGTGCAGGGATCGCCGCATGGGTCATGGTGATAGGGCAAATGTGGCCCGCTTCTACCTGCATCATCATATAATGTTTGGCTGCCCGTGCAGCCCCCACCCCCAACCCTTTTTCGCGGCCATCGTCCGTGAGCCCGTCAAACGCGCCGCAATGGATACCGCCCTCTTTAGAGGTTTTCATGAAATGGTGGTAGGCGGGATGAAACTCAACCGTATCCTTGCGGTGACCCTGTGCGTCATGGCTCGTCAACTCGGGTAGAAATTTGTTCGCGAGATGCCCTTGGTGAAACTGTTCGTTAGTGCCGAGGGTCGCCCCGAAGTCAGAAAGCTCTGCGCTCGCCCAACCGGCACTTTCTGCCATAATCGCAGCCTTTAAGGCTGGATCGCTTTCAAACAGATTGACGCCGTCATACAGAGGCGGCTGGTTAAACACCTGATGTGTTTCAAAGCTGTTTGGCATGGCAGTTCCCTTCGTTTTTTATCATACATCCTGAAATAGCGCAGGTGAGTATGAAGGCTAGTGTAGCGAACAGCAAATTGTCATCCTTGACTTCTCTGTTTCCGCCGCGTAGGCCGCTAGGCATGAACAGAGGCACTAAAAACACGATTATTGAAACCGCTGACGCTGTCGATGGCAGCTGGGTTTACCG
>JAJFIT010000052.1 GCA_021774775.1 Alphaproteobacteria bacterium
GGCTGGCCCGGTAGCTGTTCGCAAAAGTGGCTGACCCGCATTTGGCTGCGCGACCGTGTGCATGACGGCGCCAAAATGACCGGAACATCATACCGGGTGCCGAAATATCCAGTGGCACCGGGCACCAAGGTACCAACGGAAGATTTCGAGATCATTGAGGCAATGCCGGTCAAGTCACTGATCACATCTCCTGCTGACGGGTTCGAGCCCAACCAGCGCTCATTTGAGGTTCGCGGCCACGCATGGGCGGGAGACACAACCGTTGATGCAGTCGATGTTTCCTATGATTTCGGTGCCACCTGGCAACGAGCCAGCCTTGACACCCCCGCCAATAAAGGGGCTTGGCAACAATGGCGCGCAAGCATCCGGTTACCGGAGGCGGGATACTATGAGATATGGGCACGTGCTACTGACGCGAACGGGCGCATGCAGCCCTTTGCTATCGACTGGAACCCCAAGGGGTATCTGAACAACAGTTTCCACCGGATTTCCGTTACCGCAATCTGAGCACACGAGTAAACGAGTATATTATGCGGCTTTTATTTTCTGGTTTGTTATTTGCGGTGATAATTAGTCCCGGGTATGCAGGTTCTAGTGCACAGGACGCTGCGCGCGGCGAGAAGTTATTTCGCCGCTGCGCCGCTTGCCACACAGCAGATGAAGGCGGGCCTAAAAAAATCGGCCCCAACCTTTTTGGGGTGGTGGGCCGCGATATAGCGACCAGGGACGGCTTTCGCTATAGCAAAGCTTTGCTGGGCCTGGACGGCAATTGGACAGACGAGGCCCTCAACCAATACCTGCTGTCACCGCGCACCTATGCCCGCGGCACCAAAATGGCCTTCGCAGGCCTGAGAAAAACCGAGGACCGGGCAGACGTAATCGCCTGGCTGAAGTTGCAGGCACCGGCAAAGGTTGCCATCGGCGAAAAGCCGGCAGGCCCTCTCGTTGAAGATCCGGACCTGGCGTTAATGGCTGGGGGTGCTGGTCGTTTGGAAACCTATGAGGGATGCGCCAGCTGCCATTCGATTAAACTGGTTGTGCAGCAGGGCATGAACAAGACTGAATGGTTGGAAACCATCGAATGGATGATCGACGAACAGGGCATGGACCCGTTAGCCGACGACTTGAATGACATGATCGCAAATTATTTGGCGACCCACTACGGCCGGGACCGGCCAAACTTTCCCAAGTGATTATCGGGAAAGTATTGCGGCAAATTCCCTAACAGCCGCGACCGGCCCTTTCGGATGGCCCCACACCCCGGAACTGACAGCAACAAAATGCGCGCCCGCATCGGCCAATAACCGGCAGTTTTCCACCGTGATACCACCTATTGCCACGCAGGGCAGATCAGTTACTTCGTCCCATACGGAAAGAATATCCAGATCAGGACGCGCATCGGTTTGTTTGGTTTCCGTATCGAAGAACGCCCCGAAAGCCACATAATCCGCGCCGGCTTCACCCGCTTCAAAAGCCAGATGTCGGCTGTCATGACAGGTCACACCAATGTCTTTGTCGTGGCCCAGCAGCGTGCGGGCAGCGCGAACATCGCCGTCGCCCTGCCCCAAATGAACGCCGTCTGCATCCAGCTCGTGCGCCAACACCGCATTATCATTCAGGATGAACGCAACATCGTGGGCGCGGCACACCGGCATTATTTTTTGCGCAGCGGCACGAATGCTATCATCGTCCACATCTTTCAGGCGCAATTGCAAACACGCGACAGTGCCGGTTGCCAACGTCTGGTCCAGCAGCTCGGAAAAAGCATCCAGATCATCAATTTGCGGCGGCGTGATCAGGTAAAGCTCGCACGCTGGCGCATTTTGAGCAGTTTCGGTTTTCGCCACGACACATCCTTTGTTAAGTGGAAACCCCTAGCACTGACTAGGCTTGTGCGATTGATTTACCACGCGATCCAAGGTCTACAAAGGCTTCATCCAGCCGGGTTACAACGGCTTGCTCGGCTTTTCTGAGCCAGACGCGCGGGTCATATTGCTTTTTAAACGGTGTGCCGGTTTCAGGATGGACTTGCCATTTGAAGGCGTCGCCGTTTTCAGCCACATACCCGCCAACAGCCTCGGAAAATGCAAACTGCGTGTCAGTATCAATGTTCATTTTGAAAACACCGTAGCCTACGGCTTCCTCGATTTTTGCCTTCTCGGAGCCAGAGCCGCCATGGAATACAAAATGCAGTGGGTTGTTCGCTGTGTTTCGTTCGCGCATGACCATTTCCTGAGACGCCCGCAGAATTTCAGGCCTGAGTTTAACATTGCCCGGCTTATAGACACCGTGGACATTACCGAACGAGGCTGCCACCGAGAAGTGCCCCAGCGGGGTCAACAGATCATAGGCCTGTAAAACATCTTCCGGTTGGGTGTACAGGCTTGGGTTTTCAAAATCGTCACCAACATCCGCGCCGACACCGTCTTCCTCGCCGCCGGTCACACCCAGTTCGATCTCAAGGCTCATACCCAGCGGCGTCATGTCCTTGAGAACCCGCGCACAGGTTTCCAGATTATCACTAATCGGTTCTTCGGACAGATCCAGCATATGCGAGCTGTACAGGGGCACACCTTCGTGTTTGATGTTCTGGCGGCTTTCTTCCACCAATGCATCTACCCACGGCACCAAGCTGCGGTTGGCGTGATCAGTATGTAATACAACACAAATCCCGTAATGCTCGGCCAGCAGCTGGGTGTGTTTTGCCGCTGCAACCGCCCCCAGCACCTTGGCACGAAACCCGTCCTCCAGACCCTTGCCCGCATAAAACTGCGCGCCGCTGTTGGAAAACTGGATGATAACATCAGACTTGTTTTTGCCTGCCGCTTCCATCACCGCATTGAGCGAATTGGTGCCCACCACATTCACGGCTGGCAGCGCATAACCGCCATTTTTACACGCCTCTACAAGAGCCGCATAATCTTCGCCAAAAACAACACCTGGTTTCATGTTTATTTCCCACCTGACGGCAACAATATGCCGTATTTCCATTGCCCAAACTCTGGTTCGCAGAAGCCGTCGCGACACCGTGAAAATCTATTGTTTTGATACACAGCAACGCACCCCGGCGCAACGATAACGGGTCAATTCCAACGGTTTAGGCCCATATTGCAGCTGTTTTTTTATCGCGCCCAAAATGACAGCGCTGCCAATAGCAAAACCCAGGCCCGCGGGCGGTCACAGCAGCTGGCGATTGCCGCTGCTGATTCGGTCCACGGCCATTATCCCAGTGCTGCAACACCCGGCAAAACACGACCTTCCATCCACTCCAGAAACGCGCCGCCTGCGGTTGAAATATGAGTGAAGTCATCCTTTGCACCGGCGTGCGCAAGGGCCGCAACCGTATCGCCACCCCCGGCCACGCTCAAAAGCGCTCCAGCTTTGGTTAACTGTGCAGCTTCGCGCGCCAGCGCCACGGTGGCTGCATCAAACGGCTCCATCTCAAACGCACCCATGGGGCCATTCCACACCAATGTTTTGGACGCAGCAAGAACCCGCTTCAGCGCCGCAACCGTTTCAGGGCCCGCGTCCAATACCATTTCGTCGTCGGCGACATCGCCCGCCAGTTTCACCGAGTTATCAGCATTCGCCTTAAACTCACGCGCCACCACCACATCGGTTGGCAAATGAACGGCGCATCCCGACTGTGCAGCATTGGCCAGTATTTTCAGCGCTGTATCCTTAAGGTCTTTCTCACACAGGCTGGCACCGACAGTGCAGCCCTGCGCATAAAGGAATGTATTGGCCATGCCGCCGCCGATGATAAGGTGATCGACCTGCTCTACCAAATGCTCAAGCACCGCCAATTTTGACGACACTTTCGCGCCGCCAACAACAGCCGCGACAGGGTGCTCGGGCGCGCCTAGCGCGCGGTCCAGCGCTTCCAGTTCCGCACCCATTGTCTCGCCTGCCGCCGAGGGCAACAGTTTTGCAATGGCTTCGGTGGAGGCATGGGCCCGGTGAGCAGCCGAAAAAGCATCATTGATATAAACATCGCCGAGGGCGGCAAACCGCGCCGCAAGCTCCGGGTCATTCTTTTCCTCGCCAGAAAAGAAACGGGTGTTTTCCATCACAACAACCGACGTATCGGGCAACTGGTCACCCAGCTCCGCAAACGCTACATCGCACCCCAAAACACCTGCCAGTGCGCCAACGATGGGCCTAAGCGACATTTCCGGCACAACAGCACCCTTTGGCCGACCGAAGTGCGCCAGCAAAACAGAACGACCGCCAGCCGCAGCAACGGCATCGACCGTTGGCTTGACCGCCTGAAGGCGGGTATCATCCGTTACCACGCCGTCTGCCATCGGTACGTTAAGGTCCACACGCACAACCGCAGTTTTACCGGTCAGGTCGCCGAGGTCAGAAATTCGTTTAAAAGCCATACTTATTATCCTGATAAAGAAAAGGCGGCCTCAATGAGACCGCCTTGATGTTAATCTTCGATGCAGAGACTAACCCAAAGAGGCCATTTTCACCGCGGTATCGGACATGCGGTTCGAGAAGCCCCACTCGTTATCGTACCAGGTGAGGATGCGTACAAAACGGCCTTCAACCACTTTGGTCTGGCTGCTATCGAATGTTGAGCTGTTGGCGTTGTGGTTAAAATCGATCGACACAGCAGGTGTGTCCTCATAACCGAGAATACCTTTCAGTGCACCGTTCGCGGCAGCTTCAATAGCGCTGTTGATCTCGTCCTCGGTCGTATCGCGCCCGGCATCAAACTTCAGATCCACCAGCGAAACATTCGGTGTTGGCACCCGGATCGCCGAGCCGTGCAGTTTGCCGTCAAGTTCAGGCAGAACAAGGCCTACAGCTTTGGCGGCACCCGTTGACGTCGGGATCATGCTCATGGCGGCAGCGCGAGCGCGGCGAGGATCGCTATGCAGCGTATCAAGCACCGGCTGATCACCGGTATAGGCATGGATCGTGGTCATATAACCGCGCTCGATTCCGATCAGATCGTTCAGCACTTTGGCAACGGGCGACAAGCAGTTGGTGGTGCAGGAGGCGTTTGAAACGATCACATCGTCGGCTGTCAGGTCATCACTGTTCACGCCGTATACTACGGTGCGATCAGCGCCCGCGCCTGGTGCGGAAATCAGCACTTTTTTAGCGCCTGCCGTCAGGTGCATCGAGGCTTTATCGCGCGCGGTGAAAATGCCTGTGCACTCCATAGCAACATCAACGTTTTCTTGCGCCCAGGGCAGGTCTTCCGGGTTGCGGATTGCCGTTACCCGGATACGGTCGCCGTTGACAACAATATGGTCGCCGTCAATGCTTACGTCCGCCCCAAAAGGCCCGTGAACACTATCGCGCTTCAAGAGATAAGCATTCATCTCCACATCGCCGAGATCGTTGATCGCAACAACGCGAATATCGTCTCGGCCACTTTCATATATCGCCCGCAGGACATTGCGGCCAATACGGCCAAAACCATTGATCGAAACTCTTACCGTCATTGAGAGGCTCCTCTTCGCAAAAATTAAATGTTATCCCGAATATAATTCTAAAGCTTGGCTTTCACCGCAGAAACAAGTGCGTCAGATGTTATGCCGAAATGTTCATACAGATCAGGGCTCGGCGCCGATGCACCGAAACTATCCAGTCCAATATTGATACCGTTCAGGCCGGTGTAGCGTTGCCAGCCAAAGGTTGCTGCCGCTTCAATAGATGCGGTTAGAACACCCTCGGGCAGCACTTCTTGTCGGTAAGTCGCGTCCTGACCGTCAAACAGCTCCGTGCACGGCATGGAAACAACCCGCGCTGGAATGCCCACGGCTTCAAGTTCCTCGCGCGCTTCAGCGGCTATTTCAACTTCTGAGCCAGTAGCGATAAGCACCGCCTTCGGGTTTCCGCCAGACGCTTCGTGCAATATATAGCCACCTTTGGCGCACAGGTTTTCGTCCGTGTTTGTCAGGCGTTGCTGCTTGAGCCCTTGCCGGGTCAGCGAATGCACACTGGGTGTGTCGGTTGATTGCAGCGAAAGCGCCCAGCACTCGGCTGTCTCAACCGCATCGCACGGACGGAATACATTCAGGTTAGGCATCGCGCGCAGGCTGGCAACATGCTCCACTGGCTGGTGGGTAGGGCCGTCTTCGCCCAGGCCAATGCTATCATGGGTCATGACATATATGGCACGCTGCCCCATCAAAGCCGCTAGGCGGATTGCCGGGCGGGCATAGTCGGTAAACACCAGAAAAGTACCGCCGTAGGGGATATGTTGGCCATATAGCGCGAGGCCATTCATTGCAGCACACATTCCAAATTCGCGAATACCGTAATAGACATAACGACCCGAGAAATCGTCCGCGGAAATCGGGGCTGTCTGGCTTGTTTTGGTCAGGTTTGACCCGGTAAGATCAGCCGACCCGCCAATAGTTTCCGGCACAACGTCGTTGATAACCTCAAGCGCCATCTGGCTTGCTTTTCGGGTGGCAACCTTCACCGGATCGGCCACCAGTTTGGCCTTATAGTCATTGATTGCATCATCAAAGCTGTTGGGTAACTCTTTAGCCTGACGGCGGCCAAAGTCTTCGCGTACAAATTCGTCCAGTTTCCCAAATTCTTTTTCCCATTCCGCAGAAGTCGAAGCACCGGCAGCGCCGACACTGCGCCAAGCCTCCAAGACATCATCGGGAATTTCAAAAGGGGCTGCATGCCAGTTCAATAACTCGCGAGCACCCGCAATTTCGTCGTCACCCAGCGGTGCGCCGTGGGTCGCAGATGTGCCCTGCTTGGTCGGCGCGCCGTACCCAATTATCGTGCGACAAGCAATCAGCGATGGCTGGTCGCTATTCTGCGCCTCGTTGATCGCAGCTTCGATAGCTTCAGGGTCATGCCCGTCCACTGCTTGCACGTGCCAGCCTGCCGCCTCGAAACGACCGTGCATATCTTCGCTGGTCGACAGGTCAGTGCTACCGTCAATTGAAATTGAGTTATCGTCCCACAGCACAATCATTTTTGACAGCCGCAGGTGTCCGGCAAGCGAGATGGCTTCCTGGCTTACGCCTTCCATCAAACAGCCATCGCCAGCGAGAACATAGGTGAAATGGTCGGTGATGGTGTCGCCGTATTCAGCGTTCGATAGCCGCTCACCCAGCGCCATACCGACAGACGTTGCCAAACCCTGGCCAAGCGGGCCGGTTGTCACCTCAATGCCGGGGCATTCGCCGTACTCGGGGTGCCCGGCTGTCGGGCTGTGAAGCTGGCGAAAGCTCTTGATATCTTCGACAGTTGGTTTCTCGTACCCGGTTAAATAAAGCAGTGAATATAAGAGCATCGAGCCGTGGCCAGCCGACAAGACGAACCGATCCCGGTTCGGCCAGTTGGGCCAACTGGGGTCAAACTGCATAAACTTCGAAAACAGAACCGTTGCAACATCAGCCATGCCCATAGGCATGCCAGGGTGGCCGGAATTGGCCTTCTGGATCGCATCCATTGACAAAGCGCGGATCGCGTTGGCCATATTGTTGTGGGTTTCGGTGTCAGAAGAAAAAGTGGCGTCATTCATATCAATCAACTCTGCTCGTTGAGGTATCTGGGAGGCATCAGAAAATGGCGTCGAAATGGTTGTTGGCAAAATGGCGGGGAACGGGTCGCTAGTCAACCATTGAACCAGCTTGCCGCCACAATAATTGTGATTTAATCAGCTGACATATGACTGTGTGATTGACCTTGATCTACCAAACGCTTTATCTTCAACAATAATCTAAATTTCGGCGCGCTTTTATTGTAGCAATGGTAAGGGCATTCAGCGTCGTCTATCCGGGGAACAGCGATGGCCAACACGCAAGAAAAAAATGCCCTAGAGGCAGCGCGGGCGCGACTCGAGCAGGCGCTGTCCAAATTGACACAGGATGTCGCATCGTCCCGCGCGACACTGGAGACGGCGCTGGCGGACGGAGCATCTGCCGCAACTGAACAAACTGCACAGGCCGAACGCCTGCAGGCATTGGAACAGGAAAACCTGCGCCTTCACGAACAGGTTGCTGCCATTTCGTTGCAGCAGCCTTCCGGTGACAATTCAGGTGGTAGTTCTGGCAGCACTTCCGACGACAACGATGAAAAATTTGTAGCAATTGAGGCTGAAAAAGCTGCGTTGCAACAGAATTACGAGCTTTTGAAACGGCAATACACCAGTTTGCAGGATGAATTTGAGGGGCTTCAGGACCGGATGGGTACAGAAAACGCCGACACTGCGAACGAAGATGCTTCTTCAAGCGACGAAACCGGTGCCCTGCGCCGACAAATTGGTGAACTGATGCGCGAACGCGACACAATACGCCAGGAACTGGACGGCGCAATCATAGAGCTGGAAGGCTTTCTTGCAGATAGCAAGGTTGCAGCCGGGGGAATAAACTGATGACACAGGTTAATGTAACGGTCGCCGGCAAATCATATCCGCTGGCATGCGCGGAGGGCGAAGAAGACAGGCTGCATAAGCTGGCAGCTTATATCGACAGCAAAACCAAAGACCTGACCGACAAACTTGGGCATGTGGCAGAATCCCGTCTTATTTTGATGGCGGCAGTGCTGATTGCAGACGAACTTCATGACACACTGGAAGGCAAGGGCCACGATGGTTTGATGGCCGGATTAACCGAAGATGACCTTGCATCAGTACTTAATGAAGTGGCCGGAGAAGTAGAAGGTATTGCAGATCAGCTCGTAAAGGCCTAAATACAGCGCGCGGGTACTGCGCTGTTTGCACGATATGAAGTAATCCCCGGGGCTATAATTCTTCCTAGGGAGCTGTCCCTGACTTGAACCCTGGTTCTCGCCATCACGGCGCCCACCTGATTTATCAGGCATCGGAGGATACAAACGTCAACGCGGCAGAGGCGGTCCCGCACCCTTCTCTTTCTGCGCCCTTAGCCCCTTCAATGGTCATTGATCGTATGACAAACCTGAAAACAGCAATCCGAGCCAACGCCAAACGCATGCGCGCAGGGGCCAGCGAAATGCTCGGATTTCAAGCGGCAGATGACGCTGCCACCCACGGTATGCAACTGCTGGAAAACCTGGACCGGTCTAGTGTTATCGGTGCTTACTGGCCCATCCGCGATGAACTGGACCCCCGTTTTCTCATGCAACAGCTGGAAAAGGCCGGGTTTTCGCTGGCATTGCCCGAAGTTGTTGCCAAAGACAAAGCACTTGTGTTCAGGCGCTGGGGCTTGGGCGACGGCCTTGTACCCGGAATGTTCGGCACCGAACAACCATCAGGCGATGCACCGATTGTGGTCCCGGATGTGCTCATCGTGCCACTTTTGGCGTTTGACGGCGACTGTTACCGGCTTGGCTACGGTGCCGGGCACTATGACCGGACGCTGGCGGCCCATCCGCATATAAAGGCTTTTGGCTTTGCTTACGGGGCGCAATTCGTGGAAGATGTCGCCAAAGAAGCCCATGATTGGCCGCTGCAGGCAGTAATTACTGAAGCAGGCACAGTGCTGCCGCGGGTCAAATAACGGCAATTTTGCTGCCATAGAGTAGAAAGAAAACCATGCGTTTATTGTTTTTAGGCGACTTGATGGGCCGAACCGGCCGTGATGCCGCCATCAACGCGCTGCCAGATTTGCGAGCAAAGTTGAAGCTGGATTTTGTTGTAGTAAACGCCGAAAACGCCGCTTCAGGCTTTGGCACCACAGGCAAAATTGCCGGTCAGGTTATTCAGGCAGGCGCAGATGTGTTGTCTGGCGGCAATCACACCTTTGACCAAAAAGACATTCTGAGCGTAATTGACAATGATAACCGTATCCTGCGACCGATCAATTATCCGGACCCAACGCCGGGGCGCGGTTTTTCCATATACGATGCGCCGCGCGGCAAAAAGGTGATGGTTGTTAACGCCATGGGCCGCGTGTTCATGAACGAGATGGACTGCCCCTTCAAGGCAGTTGATGCCGCCCTGAAAAAATACCGCCTCGGTGTCGCGGTGCATGCGGTGATTGTTGACTTTCACGCCGAAGCCACATCTGAGAAAATGGCGATGGGGCACTTCCTTGATGGCCGCGCCAGTCTTGTGGTGGGCACCCACAGCCACGTGCCAACCGCTGACGCCCAGATTTTGCCTGGCGGCACCGCCTACCAAACCGATGCCGGCATGTGCGGCGACTATAATAGCGTAATCGGCATGGAAAAAGCCGAACCGATCAGCCGTTTTCTGACCAAAATGAACCGCGAACGCTTCAGTCCGGCTAGCGGCGAGGCAACTGTGTGCGGTACTTTTGTTGAAACCGATGACCGAACCGGCCTTGCCACCCGGATCGAGCCCCTGCGATTGGGCCCACGGTTGATGGAGCATGTGCCAACGATTTGACGCGCTTGTAGCTTGTATAGAATAGAAACGGCGTCACCCCTTTGACATAACCCTCCTAAGCTAAAGGCTTGCCTTTTACTTCGCCGTCCCCATCCGGCGAAACGGCCACTTCATCGTCTTTACCTTTCCGAACGATCCGGCTGCCTTCACCGCCGACAAATTCCTCGACGGTAACAGTGCCTTCGCGCTGACGGCGGGCATCGCGTAGCTTTATTGCCCGCAGCAATGCCTGAGTTTGTGGTGATATTTTTGCCGATAAGGTCTTATTGAACTCACCGCTCGTAAATATAGTATCAGGCGCTGATCCTTGTACAGGCGGCACAAATAAACCTGTGGGCTCCGACCCAGAAGTCGCTGTCGGCGTGCTGGTAATAAAGAAGGCAAGCGCACCGGAACTGGTATTGAAGCTACCTCCACTGTATGTATCGCCGTCTTTCAAATCAGCTATGCCCCAGTCGTAATTTTTGATTTTGAACGATTTTGCTTTTTGCAAATCCCGGCGTGTGTCAGGCCGTGCATAGGCCCACAAATGATTCCTGATATCTTCCTCGAAATTGG
Source organism: Alphaproteobacteria bacterium (assembly GCA_021774775.1). Taxonomy (GTDB): domain Bacteria; phylum Pseudomonadota; class Alphaproteobacteria; order Sphingomonadales; family Kordiimonadaceae; genus Kordiimonas. The sequence goes on from JAJFIT010000052.1 coordinate 10,880, forward strand.
GAAAATATTTTGCGCCCAACTTATAATGGTCAGAAACGCGACCTTGCCCGCTCCACAGCTTGAAACCCCGCAGGCTGTTAACAAATTGAAGAGCGTTATTTTCAAGTGCCTCTGCCAGATTATCGCCTGTATAGGCCTCAGTCCGAATATTTGGTCCGCCAATGGCACCCATGAAAAAGCCGTATAGAACCAATGGGTCATTCCAACGGCGAACGACATAATTTTCAATATCGCGTATCGACATTTCCCGGCTGCCGACGGACATGGTTTTATTATCCCAAACACTTT